>JBFHUP010000169.1:0-4748 GCA_041589975.1 Sulfurimonadaceae bacterium
AGTGCTGATCATATCGGTGTCGAGTTAGAGTTTATGTATCACTTGATCGAGGCTGAAATGAAAGCCAATGAAGCGATGGATATGGAAGCGGTAACGATCTTTAAAAAAGCTCAACATGACTTTTTAAATAAACATCTTTTAAACTGGGCACCGCACTATCTTATTGCGGCCAAATATGAATCCCGTACACCGCTGTATCATGATGCAGCAGAGATGGCTTTAGAGTTTATTCTTTCGGATAATGAGACCTTAACTGCAGAACTTGGAAAGAACGAGTTCGCAAAATAGTGTTTGCTTTAAATTTAGAGAGCTCTAAATGTGTCAGAGCTGTCACAAAGTTTTCTATCTGTACGAAGTGTCAAGACACCTGTCCAACCAATGCTATAGCCTACAGCACTGATAATAATCTTCCAACCTTTTTACCCAATGATTGTGTTAACTGTGGTGGTTGTGTAGGGGTCTGTCCTAGCGAAGCTCTTACCCTAGACTTTTATAAAAACACGGATTTCTTTTTTGAATATGTCCAACAAGAGGATCCGCTTTTATCGTGTAAAAAAAATGTACCCTGTCTGGCTGTTTTTAATGTCGAACACCTGATATCGATGGCACTGCTCAAAGAAGAGGTCGTCTTTGATGTGGGCCACTGTAACGGCTGCGAGATTAAAGATCCGCTTTATGATCAGATCATCAGCCGAGTTGATGAAGCCAATACGATCTTAGATGCTATGGAGAGTGGCAGACAGATCATTCTAAAAGAAGAAGCGTATGAGCCTCATGACGGATCGCCTGAGGGCAGACGTGCCTTTTTAGAGCAGTTGACACTGAAAAATGCGATCAAAAAGAAACAGGAGTTTGATAAAGAGGTCGAGATCGATCCGGATGAGTTTATGAACTTCGGTCTGGATACAGAAGCTGTGGCTAAGATAAAAAATAAACAGTTTCCGGATAAACGAAAGATCCTTTTTACCGCACTCAAGCGTGCTAACAAGCCGGAGTACTTCCATGTGCTTAATAATCATGATCTAAGTTTTGTTTCGATGAAAGAGCTGGACCAAGAGGCGTGTACAGCCTGCCAGATGTGTTACCGTATCTGCCCGACAGGGGCTTTGACATCTGACTATAAAAACTCAAAGATCGATTTTGATCCTTTTATGTGTATTAAGTGTCATGTCTGCCATGATGTGTGTGAACCGGATGCGATTACGATTGCTGATACTTTTTCGATGAAAAACTTCTTTACACCAGAGATGAAACGTCTGGCTGAGTTTAATATCCGACGTTGTCATGAATGTGATGCTTATTTTACCTATCGGGGTGGTGAGGTGATTTGCCACCGATGTAAACTTGAAGAAGAAGAAGCCAATGAATTATGGGGGTTAAGTTAAGATGAGTGAAGAACAAGTAGCCAATCCTCCTATAGGGAAGATGATTGACAAGCAGACTATACTGTTAGGGTATATTGCTGAGATGGCGACCAGCTCTAAGATACCAAAAGCTTTTGGAAGCTATTTTGAAGCCCAAGGCGACAATGGATCGATGGTGGGCCTTAATATCCGAGAGGATGATCTACTGTTTACACTTAATGGTCTAAAAACCTCTCAGCTTCGCGGAGCTTTGATCGGTCCTGAATATGCCAAAGCAGCTTTAGGTGCAATGGATCATATCACCAAAGAGGCTGAAGTAGCCGGCTTTATTGATGCCTGTGTGATTCAAAACGGTAAACTGATTGGTCATATTGCTACAGGTGCAGGCCTAGCTTCCATCATGCCGCCTAAAAAACACAAGCGTGTAGCGATTTGGGGAGCAGGAAGTTTTGCGACTTCACTGATACTGAACCTTGATGAAAAAGGTTTTGACGAGGTGGTGATTTGTGTGGATAGAGTCGAATCTGCCATGGAGCTGATCGAAAAAGTCTCACCTTATGTGACACAATTGCGATTTGATATAGAGCGAGTCAACAAAGAACAGCCTGCCAACTTCAAAGGTTTTGATTATGTTATTAATGCCACACCGGTAGGTATTTTTGCCCATGATAAGACATTGGATATGCATATCGATGCGGATGTGACGCTCATTGATACCGTATTTAATAAAAATAGTACAGAATCACTTTTTGAATCTTTTGCTAAAATAGCAGATGCAAAGTATCTAAGCGGTTTTGATATAGTACAAGCAGCTGCACCGATTCACTACAGTGTCTGGTACGAAAAAGAGCCTAAAGAGGCTATGAAAATAAACAGGGGATAGATATGAATTTAGATGATATTAATGATTTAAAAAGAGAGTTTGAACAGATGGCGGGTTCTTGTACGCTTACGCCGCAACAAGAACAAGATGCCAATGAGCAAGAGGAAGATGAGGATATCCCGTTTTATGTTGAAGAGCTTCAGAAAAAACTTTTGGCTCCAGCTATTTCAGGTGTCTATTTAACGAGAATCGACCTTAAGCGTATCTCAGATGATTTGGATGAGTCTTTACCGATTAAAGAGCGTAAGCCGATGCTGCGTGCCTTAATGCGTCATACGACCAATAAAGAGACACTTTCTGAGATCTTTGAAGTGATGAACCGCTATATCGGTGGTCGTATCTTAATCTATGAAGAACTCAAAGAGGCTTTTCCGGCTTCTGCAGGTTTCTTTGATGAGAAGCTTACCAAGATTGAAAAGACCCAAAAAATGTTTGACCGTATCGTTGAAGATTTTGAAGATATTGATATCACTGACGAGCCAATGGTTATCTAAACAGAGGGCTTTATCTTCCCTTTAGAAAATCTTAAAAGATAAGTGATTATAATGTATCAAGACAATCACTTAGGGATTTTATGAAACTAGAGCTTAAAGATACTAAAGCCGTACCGCTACAAGAGTTTGTCGGAAACGCCAAACAGTATGTTGTAGATCTTAATAATAATGAGTGTGACGAGGTCGTCGTAACCAAAGAGGGCAACGCCCCTTTTCTTATCATGATGAAGTATGCCAAACTCTCACTGCTTGTTGAAAATATGGTCCGTTCCAAAATTCGCGAGATTGATGATGTCGTGGCCCGTTCTGTACGACAAGTCAATCTGCAACAACTCTCCCCCGCTCAAGCCAGTTTGCTTAAAATCCGATCCAAACTTGCCTGCTTCCGTCACATGAGCGAAGCGGATGTCATGAATGTAACTGATGATGTTGAGTTTTTGCAACTCGAAGCCAATGAGATGCTTTTTGATCAAGGCCACAGCGGTGAAAAGGTCTACTATGTCCTTAAGGGTGGGGTGAAGGTCTTCGCCTATAACCAAGAAGAGGAAGATGCCCAATTCAGACTGCTGGCAACTCTGCAAGCGGGTGCTGTGATCGGTGAAATGTCCCCGATCACCAATGAACCCCGAAGTGCAAGAGCAATGGCTTCAGATGATGATACAGTTTTACTCTCTTTTGGCTTTCATAAAGAGATGGTAGAAGAGAATCAAAAAGCGATGTTCCAGCTGTATAAAAATTTTGTGACGATTATTTCTAAAAAGCTTGTTGATACGAATAATAAGCTGACGGCTAAAAGACGGGCAGGGGTATAGTTTTATAACTGGACGAAGGCTTCCTGTTAAAGGTAAACATTATTACTTTTCAAAAAAGAGAACAGCCCACTTTTCCTCCAACGCCTCTATTTAGTCCACATATAATTTGTATTGTTTGTTGGTTTTGTTTTAATTAAATCTTCTACAAAACTGTTTTTTTCATAAAATATATTCAAACTTTTGCTAAGCGATAGCAGGGATATTGTATCAAACTCTTTTTTTAAACAGTTGATTAAATAGGTCGCTAAACCGTTTCTTTGGTAATAGGCATCTATGGATATATGACTGATGTAGATCTTTTTTAATAATTCATCGGTTATCTTATAGTCTATAAATCCGACTATTTCTCCATCTATATAGAGATCCAATCTATAACTTGTTGCATGATTATAAACCGTTATTATATTATTCAGGTTTTTATTTTCTTCAACTATCTTAAATGCGTGCTGGTTGAGTGTATTTGTATCTGTTGTAATGGTAGCTTCTTTAAGGTGAGTACATCAATTATCTATAAATGTGTCTAGTAAAAAAGCCTAACAAAAATCTATTTATGGTAGTTTGAGTAGATCTAAGCTTTAAGAGTATGAATAAACGTTTTTAAAGGATTATAAAAACAAAGTCAAATACAGATCAAATATTTGAGATTCGGTTGAGTATAGCATAATAACTCATATTAATCAAAATAAAAAAGGGGGAGGCAGGCTACTTTTTTATTAGATTTAAAATTAACTCGTTAGATAAATCGATACCTTCATAGTCATGGGCGATAAAGGTACGAAGATCGTAACTTCCTTTGATGTCTTGTTTATCAAAATGGGTTAGAAGTTCCAGTTCACCATTGTGTAAAAGTTTATCGAACTGTTCGGCTATGGATGTAAGGTGCATTAAGATCGATGCACGTGAGTTTTGTTCATTTTCCAAGGGGTGTACGATATTTTACAATAGAATGAATGAAATTTATCTTTTTCTTGATGGTTTTGACACGATTTAAAGCTTTATCACTAAACCTAAACAAGCTCATTTTATATTGGATCTCATTGTCGAATCACTGTCCAGATCAAAGATATCACTTTTTCTGTAAAATTTTTTTTCTATCATAGATCTAATTTTTGCAACTTCATCAAAGCAACTGTAGCACAATGGTGATCGAGGTAGTTTTTATCTTTGGCTATAGCAATATCGATATCACTGTAGA
>JBFHUP010000170.1:0-4743 GCA_041589975.1 Sulfurimonadaceae bacterium
CTTCTCTGGAGATGTCGTCCATAACCACATGTCATCTTCTGGCTCTGCGAATGGATCTTCTAGGTGTAGACCTTCGTAAGAGATGTGAAGTAGGTTGGCATCCATTGAGTAAGGGCTTTCTTTTGGATTTCCATTCTCATCTAAGTGTTTTTTATCGATCGCGATTCCATGGGTTCTTGCATAGTCAAGAAGTTTTTCTCGAGAGTTAAGATCCCACTCTCTCCATGGTGCGATGATCGTAAGATCAGAGTTGATTCCGAGGTATCCCATCTCAAAACGTACTTGATCGTTACCTTTTCCTGTAGCACCGTGTGCAACACCGTCAGCACCCGTAATCTTTGCAATCTCTGCTTGACGCTTTGCAATTAAAGGACGAGCGATTGAAGTACCTAGCAGATACTCTCCCTCATAGATCGCATTGGCACGAAACATCGGGAATACGAAATCTCTGACAAACTATTCACGTAGATCATAGATAAAGATGTTTTCCGGTTTGATACCTAGTTCTAGTGCTTTTTTACGTGCAGGTTCCAGCTCTTCACCTTGACCGAGGTCTGCTGTAAATGTTACGACTTCACAGTTGTACTCATCTTGGAGCCATTTTAAAATAACACTCGTATCTAAACCGCCGGAGTAGGCTAATACGACTTTTTTTACTTCTTTTTTCATGTGGGTGTCCTTGTAAGGAATCAATTATAATTTCGCGATTATAACCAACTATTGGTAAAGAAGAGATAAAGGGGAGAGCTTATGTTATGATGTCTGCAAAAATTCATTCAAAAGATACAAGATGTTTGCTTATGAGATCGATGCTGTAATGCCTTATGCCCTATTAATGGCCTATCTCTACATTATGGCAGCCTTTGTAACTCAAAGTAGTTATAAATATGGCTTGTTTTTGGTGTGGGGTGGTCTTGGATTTGAGGTTTTGGCCATTTTTTACATCGTTTTTTGGAATTTTTCGTGGTGGTATCTCTTGGAAACCGTTGTGATACTGATACTGCTTTTTTTGTTTTCACTGCTTCCGTTATGGTATACCGAGAAAAAAAATCCTTACCAAGGTGATGGAGTATTTGGTTTGATTTCACCACTTATGGGGATCGTCATTGCTTTAGCTTTAGCGTTCTTAATAAAGGTTGTTTATTACATTATGAAACATATTTTTATGTTTGTATGGAAACACTTATTATGGATGTTAAGTTAACTCTTCATACTTTTGATGAAATTTTCATAGATATGTTCAAGCTCTAAATCTTGCTTTTCGATCTCTTCATGATTATCTTTGATGAGTACATGTTCTAAGATGGCGACACGTTTTAAGAGATACTCAAAGAGCTCTTTTTCGACATCTGGAAGTTTATTATGTGACATCGGATTGACACATTTCCCTTTATCAACAACACGAGCAGGAATACCGACAGCAGTAGAGTGGGGTGGTACTTTTTTAACAACGACAGAGTTGGCACCGATTTTTGAGTACTCTCCAATGGTGATATTGCCTAAGATTTTAGCACCTGCACCAATAACTACACCTTTTTCAATCGTCGGGTGGCGTTTGCCTTTTTTAAGGCTGACACCACCCAGTGTAACCCCTTGATAAATCAAAACATCATCCCCGATTATGGCCGTTTCTCCGATAACAACACCGGTTCCATGATCAATGAAAACACGCCGTCCAATGGTTGCACCCGGGTGAATATCAATGTGGGTGAGCAGATGGGCTATCGCCATAAGAAAGCGGGCTGTACGTTTAAAACCCCTTTTAAAAAGCGGGTGGGCGATACGGTGCCAAAATAGAGCCCAGACACCCGGATAACTAAAAAAAAGATCGATTTTTGATTGGGACGCTGGATCGTTGTTGTAAACAACAGAAAAATCCTCTTTAATTAGTGAAAAAATACCCATGATCTACCTAGTTTGAAATTTGTAAATAGCCATTCTTTTCAAGATGACCTATTAATTGTGCAATCGTAACATCTTTTTGAACTGTAGAGAGTAAAGTTGAAGTATTGATATGATCATTTAAAGAATCTATGAGAATTTGCTTGTCATAACCAAGAGCTATTAAGATATCCATAATATTTTTAGATGGCTTAACCATAGTCACTTCATAACCACTCTCTGTAATGTTGATTGTGGCTTCTGTCGGACGTGTAAAAAGATTGTGATCCATTCCTAAAACTTCCTGATACGCACCCAAAAGGAAAAAACCTATAAAGTAATCTTCTGTTTCCAGATCTACATCATGCAAGTAGAGCGGACGTTTGGTGTCAAAAGGGATTTCACCGTCGCTGTCACATGAGATATCCCATAATGTGGCAGCTCGATCCGGTTTTTGGTCAAGTTTGTGGATCGGCATAACCGGGAAATGCTGATTAAGGCCCCAAAAATCTGGAATGGATTGAAAAAAAGAGCTGTTGATCAAATAGCGTTCCTGAAGTTTGACTTTTAAGTCCTTATACTCCGTAAGCGGCATATCTTTCATAACAAGGAGAGCTTTTTTAATAATAAGATGGGTTAAAACTTCAGCATTGGATCGATCTGTCAGGTCAATATAACCTAGATCAAACAGTGTAAGAAGTGACTCCAAATGGTCCATAGCATCATGGATATACTCAATGGCATTTTTAGATGTTAAGGCATTAAAAAGGTAGTTTAACTCCGAGATTAGCGGTGGATTATCCTCTTTTAGGCGTAAGTTTTGTGTCTTATAATCGTGTGAAAAAAGCTCTAACACCGGTGCAATCAGCATGGCATGGTGAGCTGCGATAAAACGTCCTGATTCTGTAAAAATGTCAGGGGTTCTTACCTGTTTGGCATCACAGATGGTTTTGATTTGAAAGACGACGTCATTGGTAAACTCTTTAATCTCATAGTTCTTATCTCGCTCATTTTCATGCTGAGAATATTCTATAGCCATACCGCCGCCAAGATTTATAGCGTGCAGATTATCTGCTCCCATTTTGATCAATTCCGCATAAATATTACCCACTTCACGTAGAGCCTTTTTTAATGGGGAGATATCTTCAAGCTGAGAACCAATATGAAAGTGAATCATCGTAAAAGCGTGCAGTAGGTTTTCTGATTGCATACGTGAGATCGCTTCAACAAGTTCTGTCGATGTCAGACCAAATTTGGCGGTGATACCGCCACTTTTGGCCCAGATACCACTACCGCTACTATGAAGACGCATACGAATACCGATATTAGGTATAGCCGTGCTATCTTCTTTAGCGGCATTAATAATCATTTCAAGTTCATTAAGGCCTTCAATGGTTATCGTGATATCATGACCCATTTGAGCAGCTAAGAAACCAAGATTGACCATCTCTTGATCTTTAAAACCATTAACCGTTAAGGGGGCTCCTTTAGGTGTCAAAGCCATGGCTAAAAGCAGCTCTGCTTTACTTCCGGCTTCCAGCCCATAATTGTATGGCAGCTCTTCTGATACCAGTTGTTTAACAAATTCGGGATATTGATTCACTTTAAGCGGAAAAACCGCATTAAAAGTGCCTTGATAATTGTTCTCTTCAATGGCTCTGTTAAAATGGGTATAGATCGTATCTATCTGTTTACGTACCAAGTGTGGAAAACGTAACAATACAGGTCCGGTAAGGTTGTTGCCTTCTCTGACATTTTGTATGATCTCTAACAGGGTAGGTTGACTCTTGTGGTTGACTCTTATAACATCTTTGGAGATGATGAAGTTATCATCACCCCAAAGATGGATTCCGTAATTTTGCATTTAATCCAATCTCTAGACGTGAAGTTTATCATGGAAATGTTTCTCGACATTGAAGAAAGTCTCTCCATTGGGTGTTTTATAAGCGAGATCGCTTTTATTAAGCTCGTCAACGGTCGTGTGACCCATGACGGCTAACATGGTACGAATACCTTTGAGCAAATTGTTATGATAATTAGCAATCTCATTGGATTTTCTAACTACCAGATAGGATGCTCGACGCCGTTTATCCTGTGTGGCTAGGCCTACAGGACATATATGCCCTCCGGCACCAGAACAGACACGTGCTCTGATACAACCGGCACTCATCATAAAACCACGGGCAATGCCAACAAAGTCAGCCCCCAGTGAGAGTAAGATAACAATATCATCCGGTGTTAGTATTTTACCACTCATTATGATTTTTACATCATCCCTGACATCATGTTTTCGTAAAATTGTATCAAGTACAAAAAGAGCATTGGATGTTGAAAGCCCTACAGACTCCATCAGTTCCAGCGGAGCCGTGGCACTTCCTCCTTGACCGCTATCTACAGTGATGAAATCAGGGATGCTTTTACCTTCATCTTTACGCTGTTTGATGAGTTGTGCCATATCTTCAGTGTCTTGACGATCTGAGATAACGATCTTCATACCTACTGGCTTACCGGAGAGCTCCTGCAGTTTACCGATGAAATCAAAAAGCTCTTCCGTCGTAGAGGCATAAGGAAAACGGTTGGGGCTCATAAGGTCTTGACCCTCTGGGACACCACGGTAGTAGGCAATATCGCCAGTCACTTTAGCTCCCATGATCTTGCCACCTGTTTGCTTAGCCCCTTGTGCGATTTTCACTTCTGTCATCCGGCAAAAACACATTGCTTTTTGATAACGCTCAGGATCGAATTTACCCTCACTGTCTCGAACCCCATACATCCCTGATCCGATTTGTAAAATAAGGTCTGGCATATCTGAAGGGACCTCTTTAGGGAAGGTGTCAAGTGGTGCATTCCAGTTGGGACGAA
>JBFHUP010000171.1:0-4727 GCA_041589975.1 Sulfurimonadaceae bacterium
CGAGGTGATGCAGGAGTATTTTCTTAGTGCCATAGGTTTTTTTCATCACATGGCCCTACCATTCGACCTCAATAAACTTACCTTTATAGAGGCTTTCTACCCTATTTCATGTGATAATTTTCTTTCGCCAAAAGAGTTTGGAAAAGGGAGTCTAAATCTACTTTTTTCCCAAGACCAAAAGCTCATAGATGCCTTTATTGCGGCTTGTCAGACGATAACGCCATGGATTAGAGTTAAACTTTTTTTAAATCAAAACCTCAGAGATTTAAGCTATAATAATTGTGTTATCTATCACGATAACAATGAGCTTTTAAAAGTTCTTCAAGCTGGAGATTTTGACTTAGGCATCATCAACGAAGCCTCTCGAGATGTTTTACAATTAGCATCCAAGCCTCAACAGCTTACATTTTTTAACGGAGAATAAATGACCAACGATTCCACAAAGGAACCGCTACTAAAAAGCAACACAGCGATATTTATAAAACAGTATTGGGATATTATAGGTGGACTTCTCTTCGCCTTCATTGCAATTGTACTGCACAACAATCACCAGATCTACCTCTCGACACTTTTTGCTGCATTATCAATTACAGCACTATCGGTTACCGTTGCTGAAATCGCAGAAATCTTGGCAGAACGGCTAGAAGAGCCCTACGGAAGTTTTGTTTTAACTTTTTCTGCTGTAGCCGTTGAGATCATTCTGCTTTTTACCATTTTGATCCAAGCATCCAACTCAACCAGTGCTTTGCAAACGGTCAAAGGGGGTATTATATCTGCAGTTATAGTGGATATGAATGTACTTTTAGGCTTGGCTGTTTTTATCGGCGGGCTATCCTTTAAGGAGCAAGAGCACAATCAAGATACATCAAGTTCTTATACAACGATTTTACTTGTTGCAGCCTCAGCTTTATTAGTACCTTCTATTTTAAAACATACGGTAGAAGAAAAAGATCAACTCTTTCATGCCAGCGTCACCATTGCTATTGCTCTTTTTATATTCTATATCGTAATTTATATCTTTCAAACACGTACACACCAGCACTTTTTTAAAGCAACCGCCCGAAGCCGTATTTTTCGCCTACAAAGAAGGCAGGATGACTCCGGTAGTGAAATCGAGGAGCAGGTAGAGCAAAAATATATTTTTGATGACCTCTCCACAACCATTAATTTTTTAATCATTTTTGTTTTGATTGCAGTCATTGGTTTTACAGCTGAAGTTTTTGCAAAAGATGGTTTGGTTATCTTTAAAGAGTTTGGTTTTTCGGCAGGACTTGCAGGTCTGATCATCGCCATCATCTCAGTCTCGCCTGAAATTTTTACGGCTATTAAAGCAGCCAAGAATGACCAGATGCAAAGGGTTGTTAATATAGCCATGGGTGCTTCTACAGTATCTATCATGCTAACGGTTCCTATCTTAATGCTGCTTGCCTATCTTAATGATATTCGATTGGCACTGGATTTTAATACCTTACAAGTCGGTGCTCTGCTGCTGACTGTCATCTTGGCATGGAAAACGACGGATGATGGTGAAACCAATTACTTTGAAGGGACTTCGCATCTCATGTTTTTTGCTTGTTATGCGATTGTGACGGCGTTTTATTGATCAATATGGACAAGGAGCAACACGACACTTATGCTTTAGCGACGGCAGTGTCAGCATTTAATGCCTTAAACCCTCAGCTTGTGACGCCTTGTGTCTTTCAACACAAAACCTATTAAAACAAAGGATATTTTATGGAGCGACGAACCTTTTTAACTACCTCTGCTATTGCTACAGCAGGTTTGGCTGCAGGGTGCAGTTCAACAGACAACCATAAGCAAACAACAGTTAATATCAATAAAAATAAAAAAGTGCATCTCAAGCTTGCAACCTCTTGGCCGGCTCATTTTCCAATCATGGGCACAGGTGTTGAAACTTTTGTCGAGGATGTCGCCATTGCCAGTGGCGGTTCAATAGAGATAGCCTTATATCCCAAAAATACACTTATTCCTGCACTGCAGGTTTTTGATGCGTGTTCTGCTGGTCACATTGATATCTTTCACTCAGGTCCCTATTATTGGAAAGGTAAAAACTCAGCATTGAGTCTTTTTTCCGGGGCTCCCTTTGGTTTTACAGCCGAGGAGATCAACACCTGGATGATCCACGGAGGCGGGTATGCGTTGTGGCGAGAACTATACGGACGCTATAACCTACACCCATTTATGGGCGGAAACACCAACGTTCAAATGGGCGGTTGGTTTCGTAAAGAGATACGCTCCGTTGAGGATTTAAAGGGCCTTAAGATGCGAGTACCCGGTTTAGGCGGAGATGTTTTTGCTAAACTTGGAGTCAATCCTGTGCTACTTCCGGCGGGTGAAATCTACTCTTCGTTAGAGCGATCAACCATTGATGCCACAGAGTGGGTTGGGCCGGCACTTGATATTAAAATGGGATTTTATAAAGTTGCCAAACACTACTATGCAGGATGGCATGAACCGGGTTCTATATTAGAATTAACCTTCAATAAATCCAAATTTGATCAACTCTCGCAAGAGCATCAACGCATTTTAGAGATGGCTGCGTCAAAAATGAATAATTATATGGCCTTTGAATTTTCAAATGAAAATGCAAAAGCTCTTAAGAAATTAAAGGAATTAGGCATAGAACCTAAAAATTTCCCCAAAGATGTCATCTTAGCTGCACAGCAAGGTTTGGCTGAAGTTATCCAAGAACACTCTGCCGACAATCCTGATTTTAAAAAGGTATGGGAGAGTGCATCAGCCCACCTGGAGTCAGCCAAAGCGTTAAGCAAGATCGGACTAGGCAACTACCTCAAAACCAGAGATGCACTTTAAGATCACTTCTGCTTAGTTCTGTTGTGCAGTTTGGAGATAAGATGATTTTCCCGAATGGCACGCATCTCCGAATGCTTCTTCATATCTTTAAGAAACGGCGTGATCTTACTTACCAACACTTTATGCTTTTTATGTACAAAGTGAAAAAGATCTATGCTTTTTAAAGCAAGGCTAACTACAGATATATCTTTAAAACCCTTATCAAATATCGTATAAAGGCCCACTATCTTAGGGGCGACAACGATATCAACTTTACCGTCATGCAGCTGCTGCATTGCTTCATCAAAACTTTTGGCATATCTCTTGTTATAATCTTTTGTAGCAAATTCGATAAACTTCACACCGCGAACGACCATAAAATCTTTTCCGCTTAAGTCGCTCCACTTCTCAATAAAAAGCTCACTATTTTTAGAAAAAGCTACAGCTTCTATGGTCAATGTAGAAACAGGCACCTTTATAAGATTGGAAAACTGATTGGATATAGCCTCCATACGTGAGATTTGACCATCATTGAGTCCCTTGTTTGACGCGACAAGCGAGTCCTGGGCCTCTTCCCACACAAATGCCACATCAATCCCAGCTCTATCGTATGCCTTTTGTATAATCTTTGCAGCTATATGCTGTCCCACACTGCCTTTCGCTCCTGAGAACACCAGAGGTTTGGCTCCAAGTATCAATCCCAAACACAGCAAAAACATAATAATCTTCATTACAAGGCCTTTTATGTCACTTAATGAGTTTATTATAGCAAATGGCTTACTTTATAAGATTGGTATACTGCTACTTTTTGCAGCAACTCCCCTCTCCTGTCCCGCAACTCTCATCTTTTTTAGTAAGCCAAGGTTTGATAAAAAAGTAGATGATAAAGCCCCACATAATGATTGTACTTGCGACATCCAACCAGCTTGCCTCTTCGTGGATATGAACCATCTCTTTAATATCCATTGCATTTGCAGCAAAAATGGTATCCAAAAGCAGTCCAAACGCAACACTCCCGACAATAATTGAGCCTAAATAGATAACTAATGTTTTAGCCCCAAGCATTTTTTTAACCACGCCAATAGTCACCGTGTTGGTTGCAGGACCTGCGGAAAGAAACACAAAGGCTGCACCGGGACTGACACCGGCTAAAACCAAACCTGCGGCAATAGGCAATGAAGCCGTTGCACACACATACATCGGTACAGCAATCGCTACAACAATGAAATAAGAGAGCCAATTATAGTGTGTCAAAATCGCACTAAAATCATCAGGGATAGCTGTCGTAATCAAAGCACCTATAATGAGACCCCAAAAAAGCGGCTTGGCTATATCGCCCAGCAGTGTCCCAAAAGCATATGTCAAGGATTCGGTAAGTGAAAAACGATGTTTCTTATCTCCAGTGCTGGAGCAACAGCTTGCCAACTCTTGCTCTGAAGCCACAGGCTGAACAGCTGAAAAATTCATTGGTGAAACAGTAGTGGTGGATGGTGCAGCCGAAAACGATGATGCCGGCTTGACCTCTTTGGCATAGATATTAGCCAAGATTCCGGCTACCGTTGCAATAATCATAGATGTAATAACGCGATAAATAGTAAAAACCCATCCGAACATTCCAAAGGTTGCCAAAATAGAGTCAACCCCGGTTATGGGTGTTGAGATCAAAAATGTTAAGGTCGCCCCTTTACTCGCTCCACTCTTCTTAATAGATGTTGCAATGGGAATGACGCCACAAGAACAGACCGGAAGCGGAATACCAAATAGCGTTGACTTCACCACTGACCCTACGGTATCAGAACCCAAATGCTTTGTTACGATAGAATCAGGTACAATCTCGTGCAAAAGTCCTGCAAAAATAAGCCCTACTAAAATATAAATAGCCATAGCATTACTTAGATTGTAAAGAGCCTCCA
>JBFHUP010000172.1:0-4709 GCA_041589975.1 Sulfurimonadaceae bacterium
CAACGAAGGTGATCAATGCCAATAAAGAGTATACCGAGCTTATCGCACGATTTGGAGATTTTTATGGGGTTAAACCACTCAGCCTTACCCCGACAAGAACCCAAGAGAATTTTACCTCCTATGATACTTTTTACTTTCAGGCAACTGAAGCTCAACTCAAAACACCTGACATTCTTTACAATTTAAATCGCGGCAGCGACATCAACTATGAACCAGCAAAACTTAAAGGTCGCAACAGCTTTGCGGTACAGCTTAATTATGATCAGGACTTTTGTCACGTACTAGCCAATAACCTAAGCGTAGAGTCTTTTAAAACGACAGAGTATGATCAAGACAATAATATCATTGTTTTTACAGCCTCTACAGAGTTTGCCAACTTGGGAGATTTTAACCTTAGTATCGCTTCCTTGCAAGGTTTTGAGTCCCTTTCTCAAACGCTCCCCTCAAGTCGTATGACCTATTATGCCGTCATACCAAAACACTTGCGTAGCGTCAATTTTAACTATTTCAATCTCAAATCGGGTCACTATGTTCCTGTAACGATTCCTGTCGAGGTCGATGATGACAGTGTCAGTACACAAATGGACCTCTCTCCGACACAATACACCCACAGTTTTGCTAAAATTATGATTGCACTGTTTTTGATCTTCATTGGTATTATCTTATACCTCATGACACGTCTTAAACGTTACTTCTTTATCATCGCCTTAACACCGATACTCTACGTCGCTTGGGTCTATTTTCCTAAAGAGAAACTGTGTATCAAACCTGATGCAAAAATTTATCTGCTGCCTATGAAAAATTCTACTATTTTTCAAAAGTTCTCCTTTGAACAGCATTTACAGAAACTCGGTAAAGTTGATGATTACAATAAGGTACTGTTACAAAACCGCAATATAGGATGGATCAAAGATGAAGATCTTTGCGAAGATTAGACATTTACAGCTCATCCTCTCTACAGCCTTTTATGTATCGCTTTACATTATCATAGCTTCTATCAATAAAAAATATGTCGTTAAAACGAGAAAATGGGTAAGCGGTCGTATTTTAAGAGCCAATGGCATCACACTGAAAATCGAAGGTGAACCCGTCGATCACAATGCACGTATTTTTATAGCAAATCATCAAAACATGTTTGACATTATGATCCTCGAACTGCTTATCCCTATGGATGTTTGCTGGGTTGCCAAGCGTGAACTTTTTAAAATACCTTTTTACGGACGTGCGGTTAAACTTCCCAAAATGATACCGCTTGACCGTGCCAATAAGCTGGGTCTTAAAATGCTGCTTCGTACTGTCAAAGATCGTGTATCCAAAAACCGTCCCGTTGTCATTTTTCCGGAAGGAACCCGATCGAAAGAGGACAAATTTAAAACTTTTAAGTCAGGTGGTGAATTTATAGCCAATCAATTACAACTTATCGTTCAACCTGTGGTAATATCTAATACCAAGAAGTTGCTTCGTACACAAAAAGGTGAATTTTATCCTAATGAGATCACAGTTCATGTCATGAAGAGCTTTAAAGCAAGCAGTGCTACAGAGCATTGGATTGCAAACCAACAGGAATTAATGCAAAAGACTTATGATAATATCTCTCGCTAGTGCAGCCGCCATTGGAATCGGTGGTTTTATCGGTGCCATTTTACGCTCTGTGTTAACAGGTTTTTTTAACCACCATATCCCCTACCACGGTATTGCTGTGGGAACCTTAGGCGTCAATATCTTAGGCTCTTTTTTGATGGGCATTTTATTTGCCATTTTTCACAATACAGAGATACTTTCCCCTCATACCCGCTCTTTTCTCTCAACCGGTATATTAGGAGCCTTAACAACCTACTCAACTTTTGCCTGGGAGAGTTTTTATATGCTCTCGCATGGACGTTACGGGCATTTTGTTTTGAATGTCAGCAGTAATCTTGTAGGCACCATACTTGCCGTATTTATCGGTTATTATCTTGTGAGCCTCTTATTGAAATAAGCGTGGCAACATCCTCTTAACTTTTGCCTATAAACACAAACCTCTAAGTTATCCATCTAAAAATTGAACAATCTGATCATAAACATTTATGTACTTTGCCAGAGGATGCTTAAAAGGGTCATCAAAGAGAGCAATGAGCATACCTGCAATCATGCCTCGTGCAGAACTGTCACCACCGGCTTGTGCATTTGCCTTCATCATGCTATCAAGCGTGTTATACTTGCTTAAAAGGTGTATCGTACCTGCAAAACCTCCATCTACACCGCAAGCTGGGCCAAACGCTCGTATCACTTCAAAACTGCTTTTATCTTTACTGGCTATACCGGACCGTACCCATTCTTGAAGCTTTGGTGTGTAATTTACGGCCAAGATTTGCATACTGTCTATAAGTTCTGCACCCTCGGATAGACGGTAGATCAGGCTAGCAAAAAAGTGGACCGCTTCTAAAACTACAGGGTCATTATGGGTCAGTTTGGCAAAACTTTGGGCATGCTGAACAAAAACCTCGCAACTATCAGAAACCAAAAGCAGGGGAGCGATACGACCACATATGGAGAGGTCATGATTTTCGACACCCTCACAAGGAGATTTACCCGCATTGAGATGCTCCAATGTATCACGAGATGAGCCATCGACATACCCTGTATAGGATTGCATTTTCAAGCACCAAAAAGCGGCGTAACCATCTACATCAAATCCATTATACTCTTTTATATACTCAAGCAACCACAACATATGATCACCATAATGTGTAAAATCGCCTGCTTTTTTTCCCTTATGCCACATAGCTGCAGGAGCATTTAAGGCATTCCAATCACAATCTAATTTCTTAAGTTGATCTTCATCATAGATCCAGTGAGCTCCCAATGAATAGGCATCAGCCAAAAAGGCCCCCATGATGGCATTACGCCAGTTCATTAGCCAACTCCTCTATTTTAGCCTGGCTATCTTTTTGATCACGCTCTTTAACTGCTGCTTTTTCCAATCTTTCAATCTGAAGTTTATATCCAGGGTTGATCGCTTTAAGTGTATTACTCATCTTGACAATCGTCTGTCCGTGAGCATTCTCATTCATACAAAACTGGCTGACAAATCGGAGATAGGGTTCCACATCTTTTATAGACGCATCACTTGGAAACTTGTGTTTTTTACCCACAATACTCACAAGAGCTAACAGTTCCTCTTCACTTAGGTTTTCAGAAGCAACACGATCGGCAATATCTTCGATAGTTGCTTCCATGATGGGAACGTCTAATTGCAGTTTAGGCTTTTCACTTATTTCACAGTGACTTCCAACAACATTTTTATCTTTTTGATACAGAACAACGCTCCACAACATCAAAATAAAAAGCAAAGACAATACGACAATGATAGCAATAACCATAAAAACTCACTTGGTAAGAGATGTATACATTATTACCAAGCTTAGCTAAGATAACCCTTACTTATACATGTGGAAGCAGATTTAAAATCTCTGAAACAACCATTGCACGTTTGGTAACATCTGGTTCTATCAGCAATGCTACAATCTCTGAGACAGTTTGGTCAATTGAACTGTCCGTGATATGAGGAGCCTGTACTTTGGCCTGTGGCGGTGGCGTAACACCTGACGTATCAAACGGTGCCTTACCGATAAGCTTATGATAAAGATGGGTTCCAATCAGAAAAAGCTCATAATTTTCAATACGCCCTGAAGGCTTGACATACTCTAAATCAATCTTTGCATCAATCCCTATGGATTGGCAATAGGCGTTAAATCGCATAACCAGTCCCAGGGTCGCACTCGAAAACTGTGATAAAAAACGATCGTAAAAGCGTTCAAAACTCTCTGCCTTACGTTTTTTATCCCGATAGATACGAGCCATTTCTGCGATATAGTGAGATGCATAACGCAGTGGTACAGCTTTAAGAACCGAGTGTCCTTCATTGGTATGGCCGATCATCTTTCCGCCCATCATTATATGCACACCATACTCCGTCTGACCGTCAACTTTAGCCTTACACCCTTCAAAGCCGATATCACCTAATCCATGAATACCGCACCCTTTGATACACGCAGACCAATACATACGAATCAATCCATCCTCTAAAGGTACCTCATTAGAGAGATATTCACTCATATTAATAGCATCAGGTTTGTTTGGAATCACGCCAAAAGGACAGTGTTCCGTTCCCGCACAGGCAATCATATGATTAAAATAAGGGGTATTGATATTTTTATACAGAGTAAAGAACTTATGCTGTAAAGCGGTATCTATATCAGAGGCTTTAACACCCAAAATATAAAGATTTTGATCAATCGAAAGACGAATACGCCCATCACCCTTTTCTTGGGCACACTTTGCAGCTTCCATCATCGCTGAACCAGAAAAGATACCGGAAGGGACAACGGCATGCAGGGCAAAAGTGCCGTCATTGAGTGCGACTCGACCATCTTTGGCTTCAAAACTCTCCATCGTCATCATCAAATCACCACTGGATTCAAAAGTACGCTTGGCAAACTCTTCGATACCTTTTTTCACCTCTGCCATTCCGACCTTTTCAATCAAAAAGTGTAAACGATTTTTGTTACGATTGTCTTTAAAGCCGTAGCTTTTAAAAAGCGTTATCAGAGCTTCATACGCTTGAAGCACTTCATCCTCATTAGCCAAAAAGATATCTGCATCTTTGGCTACCTGCCCTACTTTACCACCCAGATAAAGGTTATATCCGAAACGTCCCTCTTTTTTGG
>JBFHUP010000173.1:0-4639 GCA_041589975.1 Sulfurimonadaceae bacterium
GTTCCGGATTAGGTTTAATCTTAAGAGCAGGCGAATCAGTGTGAGCCCCGACGATATGCATCCCCTCGAGCAAAGCCTCTTCGCCCGGATAGGTAAAGGCAATAATGGAAGCTTGGTTGCGTGTCACAAAATAGCGTTCACCGCTTTGAAGCGTCCAAGCATCCGACTCTTTGAGCTCTTGGAACCCTGCATGTGTTAAAGCAGCCTCCACGGTGGCTGTAGCATGAAAAGGTGTAGGTGAGGTGTGCAAAAATGCTTTAAATCTTTGAAACAACTGTTGCATTATTTTCCTTTGTGGCATTAGCATCTAAAGTTTGATTATGTTCCATGAGAGCTTTCTCTTCGAGTTTAATCTGATAGTTTTCCAACCACTTACTCAGCTTGACATGATTATATTTCAAAGCCAAATGTCGGGGCTGCAACTCTTTCATATCGACAGCTTTAATATCTGCATCAAAACTTAAAAGCAGTGAGCAGGAGCGTTTGAACCCCTCTTTTGCAGCTACATGCAGTGCCGTCTCACCACGATGATTGATCGCCTCCAGATCAAGACCTTGAAGAATCAAACGTTTTAACAAAGAGGTACGATCATAGGCCGCTGCTGTGTGCAACAAGGTATTAGCCTTATCATCTACCACCTGTTTGATGTCAAACTTTTCTTGCAACATCACATAAAAGCGTTCCAGACCTTTTTGAACACTAAGTATCAGTGCCTCTTTAGAAACCGTTACATTACGAGCCAACAACTTTTTAAAAGCACTGAAATTACCCACTGCGATACTTAAATCAATGGCTGAAAGACCTTTACGGTTTTCTTTTGCTATATCAACCTGCTTGGCAAGTAAAAGCTGCATCATTGTGTCTTGAAAAAAACGGATCGACTGAAACAGAGCCGTTTCGCCCATTGCATCCATACCTTCAAGATCGATGTCCTGCTCTATAAGATAGTGGGCAATCTCAAACTGCTTATTATGATTGGCATACAGTAATGGCGTCAGGCCTGAGCTATGCAGCGATTGAAGCCCGATGCCTTTAGCAACTAACTGCTGTACAAATGCAAGGTTTCCACCTTTAATGGCATAAAAGATTGCTTGGTGATGTATCGCAGGGTCAAGTTCATGCTCCATCAGCCATGAAAAAATAGCATCTTGCTTATGTTTGATCGCCTCGGTAAGTGCAGTTTTTGAATCTTTCGTTGCATAATTAAGTGATGCTCCGGCACGGGCTAACTCATGTAGCATCTCGACACTGCCATATTTGACTGCCAACATCAGCAAGTTTTGACGCTTACGATCGATCAAACATCCCGCTTTGACCAATTTTTTCAAAGATAAAAGATCCTCATGAGAAACAGCAATCTCTAAAAAATGGCTATCCTCAATATCGACGCTGCTGTCAATCAGCAAAGAGACCACATCGCTTCGACCTAAGCGTAAAGCGATCTCTAAAGGGCGATCAAGATAAGGATCTCTATAATTAATATCCGCATCATTATCAATAAAAGCTTGAATCAATGAGATGGGAGCAAAACTTAAAGCCAATGAGAAGGGATTCATCTTGCCCTCTTTTCTGAAAGCTACCCTCCGGTCAACTAAAAGCTCGACACTCTTATAGCGACGTTTTAAAAGCAGATCATAGATCAAACCCTCATCTGAAATACCCAAACCTTTGGGAAGATCTGCCCCATGATCCAAAAGCAGTGCAGCTATCTCTGCCTGATCTGCTTCCAAAGCAAGCACTAATGGGGAAGGTGAACCGATATTGGGATTAGCAGAGGCATCAAGCAGCTTGCTCACCATGGCCTGGTCACCTGTTTGTACTGCTAAAATAAGTGCTGTCTTACCCTGACGAAGCTCATCAACATCTTTACAGGATGCCAAAGCAATTGATAAAGCATCATTGTCAAGCCGATGCACCGCATCATGGATCGACAAAGCATGAGCAAGATAAGGTATGAAAAACAGTATCCAAAACTTCAATTTTTTCCTTTTGCTTATTCTAGCATAATTACCCCGCAAAAGCGTCCTGTTGTACCCTCTTTTCGATAAGAAAAAAAGCTCTCGGTATGGCAGGCGGTACAGATGTTGTGACGCTCAATATGTGCTTGCTTAATCCCGGCTTCGCTCAGTTGTTTAAGCACAATGGCATAGATATCTAAATAGTATGATGCTTCTCTTTTGTCAACCATCTCAGCAAGCTTTAACGTTTTAGCCTCCTCAACCACCTCAGAACCTATTTCATAACAGCAACTCCCAATATGAGGACCGATAGCAACTCGGATATCTTTAACATCAGATCTAAAACGCTGTTGCATCTGTTTGAGCGTTTCAGAGACTATATTTAAAAAGGCTCCTTTGCGTCCCGCATGAATGGCTGCAATACCCCCTTGAACCGGGTCAAAAAAAAGCAATGGCATACAATCTGCTACCATCACCATCAAAATTTTATTTTTTTGCTTACTAATCAGACTATCTGCCGTTGCTATACCGTCCAAATGCCCCACTTCGCACACTTGATCTGAGTGAATTTGATGCATATAGATGATCTCATTGGGCTGTTTGAATTGGGCCTGAACCAAGGTGTGATTCTGTTTCACTGCTTTAGGGTAATCGCCTACGTGAAACCCCAGATTAAGACTTTCATAAAGACCTCGGCTCACTCCTTTATGCCGTGTAGAAAAGAGTGCCTTGACACCTTTAAGATCTTTCATAACTTCTATCATCATCTACTCCCGCTCTTGTAGGCTTTTTCATACATTTACGCTAATATATTATCCAAAGGATTATAAATGCGAAATCTCTCTTCACTCTCTCGAATACAGTATGCCAACATTATCTCACTCATTATCTTTACCGTCGCTTTGATCGCTGAGATCATACACTACGGTTTTGATATCATGAGACTGGTCAATATCGCTAATTTTGCTCTGGCTTGGTATATGTTTATCAATATCCGAAAGGTGCAAAGTGCCATCAATAACTTTTCCCTCGTTGTCACATCAGCTCAAGATGGCAAACTCAGTCACCGTGTGACCAAACTTCCAGAATCAGGCGAACTCAAAAACCTGGAGACCAATCTGAACAACTTTTTAGATCAGCTGACCCGATACATGGAGGATGTACGTTCTGCGATATCACAAGCCAGCAACAAAACCGCGTATCCCCACATCAATACCGATACCCTAGCAGGTGACTTTAAAACAGCCACAGAATCAACCAATAGAGCCATAGCCCGTATGAAAAAAGACACCTTGGAGATTGAAGCAGGAGATCTTAACCGATCTATATCTGCTATAGGAGAAGGTGTGACAGGTACTATGGAGATCGTTCGCCAAGATCTGGTAAAAAACTTAGAAACCCTAACCAAAATCTCTGAAAACAGCCATGAAACATCCCAAGCGGCTCAACAAAATGTCGCTGCACTCAATAGTGTCACAAATCAACTTCACACTCTTATAGAGATCATAGCCGTTTCAACTGAAAACATCGTACAATTTAACACCAAAGCAGATGAAATCTCATCTATATTGGGGCTTATTAAAGATATCGCAGATCAAACCAATCTACTAGCACTCAATGCCGCCATCGAAGCTGCCCGGGCTGGAGAACATGGACGAGGTTTTGCTGTTGTTGCTGATGAAGTCAGAATGCTTGCGGAACGTACCCAAAAAGCAACCTCAGAGATCGGCATCTCAATCCAAACCCTACAACAAGATGCCGGAGACATGACCGAACATGCTGCAAAGATGACTCAAATTGCCGAAGCATCCAATCAAGCCATTGAAAACTTTAATGAGGCCTTTGCAACCTTTAACAGTGACGCCAAAAAGACATCAAAATATGCCACACATATTGAAAACACCCTCTTTATCGTCTTGGCAAAGATCGACCATGCTGTTTACAAATCCAACGGCTACACCTCTGTCTTTAGAAATGAGTTACGGGGCAGTTTTGGTTCTCACAGCGAGTGTCGTCTGGGCGACTGGTATTCAAGCATTGGTAAAGAGCGTTTTGGACAAACACCAAGTTACCTGCAAGCTGAAGCTCCTCATAAAGATGTGCATGATTACATCAATAAGAATATTGCCTACGTCCAAGGAGGTGCCGACCTTGTTGCACACAAAGATGAGATCATTGAAAACTTCAACAAAGCCGAAAAAGCAAGTGACGAGCTCTTTATCAAAATGGAACAGATGATCCAAGAAGCAGAGACAATTTAACTCTAGTTGATATAAGCAAGCTGTGAAACTTTCATATCACAATAATTTCAGACAGCCTTTTAATTTGTTAGAGGCGATTATCTTTTACATCATGTTACTTATTGGTTTCGCACTTTTACTTATGAGTACAAGCTGGTTTTTAAGAACCACTATTGACTTACATACTGAACTGGATCTCATCAAAACTGTTCGAACATTTTTAGCTGTCCTAGCTATTCTGATCGGTGTCAAAATCCATCAAGACAAAGCGTTTTCATCGTTACTCTCTTCGGCTTATACCGTGGGATCAGCATTGTTAATCTATGAATTAGGAATTCTTGTAGGTCTTATCCCGTTAGCATTATTAACGATGCTTTCGGGAAAAAAAACTCAAATAAAACACTAAAAAATGAAAGAAAACTTATATGTCTAAAAAGAACA
>JBFHUP010000174.1:0-4616 GCA_041589975.1 Sulfurimonadaceae bacterium
ATGGCAGGCCCAACGCCGGTATCCGCTTTGATCCATGCGGCCACGATGGTAACGGCTGGGGTCTATATGGTTGTGAGATTTTCATTTTTATACACTCTTGTTCCTGACGTCGGTCTTTTTATCGCCTATATTGGAGCTTTTTCAGCTCTTTTTGCTGCCCTGTTTGCCTCTTTTGAAAAAGATATCAAAAAGATATTGGCCTACTCGACCATGTCACAATTGGGTTATATGTTTATGGCCGCAGGACTTGAAGCCTACTCTGCAGCAATGTTTCATCTCTTTACCCACGCTTTTTTCAAAGCCCTGCTCTTTATGGGAGCGGGTGCGGTTATTATTGCACTGCATCATGAACAAAATATCTTTAAAATGGGAAATCTGAAAAACTATCTGCCTGCCGTTTTCATCACGATGTTTATCGCTACTATTGCTATCAGCGGCATACCCCCTTTTTCAGGTTTTTTCTCTAAAGATGCCATCGTGGCTCATGCCTACTTCACTCACAACTACCCTATTTGGGCCATGGCAACCGTGACGGCCTTTTTAACCGCCTACTACATGTTCCGACTCTTTTTTACCGTCTTTATAGCCACATCCCGTGATACCAATAGGTCATTAGAACATCTGCCAATCTCCATGCAGTGGCCTTTAATGTTACTGGCTGTGGGTGCTGTTTTTAATGGACTGTTTAACCTGCCGCACTTTATGGGAGGGGGTCAAATTGTGACAAACTTTCTGGCAGAACCTGATACAATCATCCACGCTACAGCGAAACAAGAGTGGATACTAACAACACTTAACAGTGCTATAGCCCTGTTAGGCATGTACATAGCCTATATGAAATTTGCTAAAAACCCTAAAGAGCCCAATCCTGACATCTTTTACCATAAGATTCTGATACATAAACTCTACATTGATGAGATCTACAGTACCCTAATTGTGAAACCGTTGAAAGCTTTAAGCCTCTTTTGTATTCATCAAGTTGAGAACTTTATCATGGGAACCATCTATTTAAGTGTCAAAGGGTATCACTACCTGGCCATCAGAGTCAATCGATTGCAAAATGGTGATGCTCATACCTACTTGCTTTATATCATGAGTGGAACGATTATTTTGACACTTTACATCTTAATCATGCTTAAGGAGCTTGTATGAACCTTTTAAGCTTACTGATTTTTATACCCATTTTTACGGCTGCTTTCATAGCCTTTTTATCACTTAATATGAAATGGACCCGCATCTTGGTAGGCTTAAGTGCTGTTGCTATTATCATCATCACGGTACAGCTTTTTCTCTCATTTGACCCGACAATGGGTATCCAAAAAGAGGTTAAAATCCCTTGGATTGACAACTATGGTATCGCCTATCACTTAGGTTTGGATGGCTACAGTCTGACTATTATGACACTGATTGCTATCTTATTGCCACTGACCTACCTTTTTATGCTGGAACGCTCTTCCAGGGGTCTTTTTATCGCAATGCTGTTGGCTCAAGGGGGAGCTACGGGAGCTTTGTTTAGTCTGGATATGATCCTGTTCTATCTTTTTTGGGAGACCATGCTGTTACCGATATTTATCATGATTGGTCTGTATGGGATCAAAGATAGACATAAAGTGGCTTTGCGTATTACACTTTATACGATTTTTGGATCACTGGCGATGCTTTTAGCGATATTAGTCTTGGCTTATTACTACTACAACTTCACAGGAGCATGGAGCTTTGATCTGCATACCTTAGCTGCTTTTCATCAGACACAAAAACTCCCATTTTGGATCTATATCGCATTTCTTTTTGCCTTTTTAATCAAGATCCCGATGTTTGGATTCCACGGCTGGCTTGAAAGTTCCTATGAGAGTGCCGCGGCTCCAACACTTATTATTTTATCCGGGATTATGGCCAAATTGGGCGTCTATACGATCTACCGCTTTATCTTTTTGATCTTTCCTCAAGAGGTGATAGCATCCGCAAGCTACCTCATCGGCTTAGGCATTTTGGGCATGCTCTATTTTGGTATTACGGCACTGATGCAAAAGCAGCTGCGTATCATGTTTGCCTACTCATCAGCATCCCATATGTCACTCATCATCGTAGGACTTTTTACCCTTAACATCTATGGGAACAGCGGTGCGTTATATCTCATTACAGCCCATGCCTTAGCTACAGCGGGCCTATTTTTAACACTGGCCCTTATAGAAGAGCAGACACAAAGCAGCAAGATCGATGATCACTCAGGCATAATCCATCAATCCCCTTGGCTTGGTGTTTTATTTGTACTGTTTGCACTTAGTATTGTAGGCATTCCTGGAAGCAGCGGTTTTGTCGCCGAACTGCTTATCATAGTAGGAAGTTTCCAATACCATCCACTGATAGGTTTCTTTACGGCTTCAACTGTCGTTGTCGCTATGACCTTTACCCTCTGGATGGTGCAACGTATGGTCTACGGAGAGATCTCAACCAGCACACAAAAAATGGGTTCCATATCTACAAAAGATGGTATAACGCTTTCTATTATTGCCTTTATCATCTATCTGATGGGTATAACACCGGATACCTTTATCCAGACCTTTGAACCGACCCTTTTAACATCTATCGGTCATCTGGGAGGCAACCTATGAGTTCTCTGTTTTTATCGGCTCCTTTGATCGTCGTGGGTGTGGGTGCCATAGTGATTATGCTTATTAGTGCCTTTAAACCGATGAAAACCAAACATATCAATATGCTCACCATTGCGATACTTTTTTTGGCACTGTTTTTCCAGATCCCTTTGCTCAATGAAGCCTTTGCCCAAATACTTTTTAAAGATGCTTCTGCAGATATCTTTAACGGTATGCTCATCGCTGATAGTTTTTCAGCACTTTTTTTACTGCTTTTTACTTTGGGGACGATCTTAACCTTGGCTATCAGTCACCGCTATTTGGTAGCCAACACTTTTTTTGTCAATGAGTTTTTCGCTCTGATGCTTTTTTCCCTCTTTGGGATGATGCTGCTTGCCATGTCCTATGAGCTTGTTACAGCCTTTATCGCTTTAGAAACGGCATCTCTGGCAATCTATATCCTCATAGGCATTCAACGGCACAGTCCTATCAGCAATGAAGCACTCTTTAAATACCTCTTTATCGGATCCTTTTCTGGTGCCTTTTTCCTTTTGGGGACGCTTTTTATCTATTTGCAAGTAGGTTCAACCCATCTGAATGTGATTTCAGACTATATTGCCACCCATCAATTTCACAATGTCCAGCTCGTTATCGTGGGTGGTTCACTTATTATGATTACGATTTTATTTAAAATCGGAGCCTTTATGTTTCATAGCTGGGTGCTTGATGTCTATGATGGAGCTTCCATGCCTGTGACCATGTATATGTCGGCGACTTTTAAGATCGCTATATTTTCCATCGCTCTTCGTATCTATTTGGTCGATTTTGCCCCTCATGTCAGCTTTTATCAACCGGCTATTGAATTTATGGCCTTTATTACATTGATAGGTGGTTCTTTGTTAACCTTAAGACAGCAATCGATTAAGCGGATGCTTGCTGCTTCAAGTATCGTGCACAGCGGTTATCTGCTTATCGCTCTTGCCTCTTTTGATCAAGATGTGGTGATTGCCGGTTCATCTATCATCTTTTATCTCATGGCCTATTTTCTTTCTGCTGTGGGTGCTTTAGGTCTGATGAGTTATATCACTACGGATCGTAACAAAAATCTCACCTATGAGAGTTTTAAGGGGTTTTCCAGACGTTACCCTCTTTTAGCCGTTGCCATGAGTGTTTTTATGCTCTCATTAGCCGGCTTTCCCTCAACCATTGGATTTATTGGAAAATTCTATATCTTTTCATCGGGTATTGCCTCGGGTCACTATCTTTTAGTCGCTGTAGGTATTTTTGCCGCTTTTGCTTCTATCTACTACTACTTTAAACTGATCGCAGTAATGTATTTTTTCCCATCCAATCGCAATCCCAAGCCACTGACTGCGACACTGAGTTCTATTGTTATTATTACCATTGCTCTTTTGACGATCTGGGGAGGTATTGGTACAGGATTGGTAAGTTTTATTCCTGGAGCTGATAATTTTATAGGGTATGCGGGACAAGCCCTTTTGAGTCTTTATTATATTGATTAAAAAGTGAAAGATAATAATTGCAAGCCCGCTGCTGACCAGCGTTAAAACGCAGTGCAAGCAAGGCTCTCAATACCGAGTCGTAAGCGAACCGTGCCCCGAACAAAGAGAGGAAATGCCCTTGGGGTATTAACGCAGAAAGATGGGCTTTGCTCATCTTTCGTATTGTTTAAAATGTGGATCCTATGATCTGATTTTTTATTACATCATAGGTGGCATACCGCCACCCATATCACCAGCTGACATGGCCGGAGACTCTTCTGGGATCTCATAGATCGCTGACTCTGTTGTAAGCAGCATAGAAGATACAGATGTCGCATTGGTCAATGCAACACGCTCAACTTTAAGTGGATCGATAATCCCCTCTTTAAACATATCAACATATTCACCAGTTGCAGCATTAAAACCTGTTGTCTCTTCACCGCTTTCTACATTGTAAACGATGACACCTGCATCATATCCTGCATTGCTAGCGATCTGTTTAAGTGGTGCTTTTACTGCTCGC
>JBFHUP010000175.1:0-4609 GCA_041589975.1 Sulfurimonadaceae bacterium
CGTCAAAGTGCGGTTCACTGCACGTGAGCCTGCTGCTGAAGCAAACTCAGCGTTAGCGTAGCCAATTGGACTTTGTTCGATTGGCGTATAAATCAAATAGACTAAAAGCAATTGGATAGTATTGGATCTTCCCAAATTCCTTTTTGGTGATACTCTGCCCTATCCTGAGCCAATTTAAGCTTTTTATAGTGTGTTGACATCAAAAACTCATCATCCAGATTATTTTGCAGCTTAGCAAAGCCCTCTTCTAGTAAGTGTTCAGAAAAGCTAGTTCCAGCGTTAAGCATCACAAAACAATCCTCTTTATAACCTTTTAGAAAATATTTCTGCTCTTCATGAAGTTTGTAGGCGTACTGTTTATTGGCATAAGGGTGTTTTTTTAAAAACTTATTGGCGACTTCTTTGCAGACTTTAGGTAGTTTGGGATAAAAAAAGAGTTGATCGATGGTGGTTATGGCTGCGGGACGGCAGTAAAAAGCAATATTCTCATAGGTAAAATGAAATAGATAGTCGTTCCGTACACTTAAAAGCAGTGCACTAAAATTGGCATGTAACAATGCCGTGGTAAAAAACAGTGTGCCTAGAAGTCGGGCCAATTAACTGGTGATATCCAGATGTTGGCCGACACCTGTGATCTTCGCGGCTTCTTGAGCTCTTTGCTCTGCAGCTCGTGCTTGTTGTGCTTGCTCACGTTGAGCGTTCATCTCTTGCTCTTTTTGAGCTCTTTGAAGATCTGCTTGCTTGGCACTTGATTGTGATGTAGAACTTCCTACTTGCATAGCATCCTCCTTCTAGCTTATTTATAATTTTAACCTATCTAGACGGAAGCTAAACTAAATTTTTGAAACTAATCTTAAAAATTGCTATAAGAGATCTGCTATAGGGAACTCCGATGCTAAAAGACGTTGTTGCAGTTCATGAGTCAGTTTACCCTCCAACCACTGCAGATCTTTGAGTTTTGTCAAAAAAGCATCGTAGCTCAGACCATTTAAATGGGATTCAATCATTTTAAAATAGGCTTCGGGATCTTTTTTTAAGGCTTGCAAGGCATCCACGACATAGGCTTTCAGCTTAATAAACTTTTGATTGTGCTGCTGCAGCGTCTGCTTGGTAGTATATAAAGCATCCACGACAATCAGATCCAGACTATCTTTCGTTGAAGCCAGCTTCGTAAAACCACGCTCTGCCAAAGCAGCATCAAAAGGTTTATAGGTGACAACCAAAGAGGGGTATTTAAAGGCTTTACGCTTCATAGCAGTGATCTCAACCTGATCTTTGTTGATATAGTTAATCCGTTTTTCACTGATCATGTTCTGCTTGATAAAATCATCCAAAAGGGTATGATTGATGGAGTCCATCTCCAAATAGGCATCAATTTTACCCTGAGCTTTTTGCAACTTTGCAACTGATCTGTTACTCATGACCATATCCGCCCCAAAAGAGCGTCCAAACATCATGACAGGGATTAAAGCTGGTACACTCTCTTTAATCACGCTATATTCATATTGTGTACCGACAAACGCCTCTGCATTACCAGATGCATAAAGATCCATACTTTCACTAAATGAGACTACATCTATTAATTTTATATTGTTTTTATCAAGCCAGCCCATCTCTTGAGCATAAAACAAAGGGGCATAACCGATCCAGCTGGTTACAGAGATTTTTAAAGGTTTATCATGTTGAGAATCACTGCAAGAGGAAAAAAAAGTGATCAAAAAAGCAGAAAGTATATAAATAAACATTCGATACATTAAATAGCCTTTATGTCGGAACAAACAAGATCATCTATGCTAACCCAAATAGACTTAACCAAAGGTTACACACCAAACAATATCGTATAAAGACTACACTTTTGATGCAAAAAAGTGTATACTCAGAGATTGGCTTGATACAAACCTGTGTTGCGTTGGCTTCTGTTTTGTGATGAAATAAGGAGAAAAGGATGTCAGGAAATTTCTTTACACTTTTTGGCCGTTATGTGGATTTGGAACTCTTAAACAGACGCCATGAAGAGGGTCTTTCCCAAGTGGTCGCTCATGATGAGTTATGGCAGCACCCCCAGACCTTTATACCCACTCCGGAACTGGTACCCACTTACATCAAACTATCAGAAAAAGGCAAAAGCAAAGGTAAAGAGCTTCCTTTTGCCATCGTGGATAAAAGTTCGCAAAAGATTATCGGCTCTATCAAATTGCAAAACATCCATGCAGAGTGTGCTGAAATCGGTTCGACCTTTATCGATACCCACCATCAAAGAAATGCCGTTAATAAAGAGGCCAAGTTTATACTACTGCAGCATGCATTTGAGTCCATGCAGATGCAGGCGATTCATTTTGTGGTGCATCAAAACAATCTCATTTCACAGCGATCTCTTGAGCAGATCGGCATTCAAAGATGCAGCTGCTTTTCTCACCTAAAGATGATGCCGGATTGGGAAGGCGATGCCTTTATCAACTACAGCATCACAACTTCAGAGTGGGAAAAAGTTAAAGAAAAGCTTGAATTTGACCTTTTCAGCTAGGCGTTTTAGAGAGGTTTAATGAAACAGCGGGTATACTTCAAAAAAATTCCACAGACAAGGAATCTCCCATTATGAATGAGATCTTTACTTTCTTCGGTATGATCCCTACGGCGTCAGCTGAAGCACATCACCAACTAATCTATCTAACACACATGTTATTTGCAGCATTTATTGTTATTCTTTTAGCAAAAATCGCTACAAAATCAATGAGCCTTGTTCCAAGAGGTACTCAAAATGTCATGGAAACTTATGTTGGTGGCGTTTCTCAAATGATCACAGATGTTATCGGTAAAGAGGAAGGTCGTAAATACTTCCCACTTATCGCAACGATTGGTCTTTTTGTTGCTGTTGCCAACCTTATCGGTATCGTTCCGGGCTTTGAATCACCATCAGGTAGTTTAGATTTCACTGTTGCCTTAGCTATCGTTGTATTTATCTACTATAACTACGAAGGTATCCGTCGTAATGGTGTGATCAAATATTTCGGTCACTTCATGGGGCCAATGCCACTACTAGCACCATTAATGTTCCCAATCGAGATCGTATCTCACCTCTCTCGTATCATCTCATTATCATTCCGTCTTTTCGGTAACATCAAAGGTGATGACCTTTTCTTAATGGTACTTCTTTTCCTGGCTCCGATTGTAGCTCCACTGCCGGCATTTGCTCTTTTAACATTTATGGCTTTATTACAATCATTTATTTTCATGATGTTAACGACAGTTTACATCGCTTCTGCTATTCATATCGACAATCACTAAAGAGTTCTCTTTATGAAAAACCTGTCAAGGGCTACTTATAGCTTGTTGATAGGCTTTAGCTTCGCCATCTTGATGCTGGCAGGCGTTATCCTTTTTAATTTTTTTCAACTCTACGGTCTTTTACCAGCTTCTATCATTTTAGCTCTGTATATCTTTAGCTTTTTATTTCTTTATTATGTGAAACACGACTAATGTACAGCTACCTTATAACTGATCCCTCTATCTATTCGCACGATAAAGCCACATTTACACAACAACTCCATGCTATTTTTAAAAAACATCAACCTGATTATGCTCTTTATCGAGACAAAGCGTTTGATGATTATGAAAGTTTTGCCACACTTTTTGTACAGATCTGTAAAGAGCATGGTGTTAAAGCAATGCTGCATAACCATGCACCTTTAGCAGTCAGATTAGATGCTTATGGGGTACACTATAGCAGTAACAAGCTGTGCAGCATCGGTATCACACCGGGTAACCTCTTTCAAGTGCTTAGTAGCCATACTTTAGATGAAATCCGATCCGCTGCCACATTGGGTATCGATGCCGTTACCTACAGTCCCATATTTGCCACACCTAACAAAGGCAAACCTGTCGGTATAGCCCATCTTAAGGAGGTCATTTCAGCCTCCCCTCTTCCAATCATAGCCTTAGGCGGGATCATCAATGAAGATCAGATCCAAGAAGTCCAAAAAGCAGGTGCTTGGGCTTTTGCTTCCATCAGATACTTCAATTTATAAGTAACTGCTTAAAAACTTTGTTATAATAAAACACTGCATCACAAAGGAGTCATGATGACCAAGCAAGAGCTCGCCCTAAAGACCTCCGAAAAAACAGGGCTGAATCAGACTGAATCCAAGCAACTCATGGATGCCACATTCAGTGTCTTAGCCGGTTTTTTAAGTGTTCAAAAATCTGTCACCATTCCTCACTTCGGTACCTTTGATGTACGGGTACGTAAAGGACACAGATTTTACAACCTTATTCTTTCAAAGATCGCCTTTGCCCCTAAAAAGTTCTCCATCTATTTTCATCCCAGTCTTGAGTATAAAGAGAAAATGCTCCAAAAGCTTTCACAAAAATAAGGCAGAGCTATGAATGAAAAGATACATTATGATGACTTTGTAGAACAAGTTGCTTTGGAATCAGGATTTGATCTTGATACGGCTAAAGATTATGTCGACACTCTTTTTGAGACGATTGTCGAACAGAGTGCCCAAGGCCGTAATGTCAAGATTAAAAACTTCGGAAGTTTTCAGCCACGATGGTCACAAGCCAAACGCGGTATCAATCCCCAAACAGGACAACCCTTAGATATTTTGCC
>JBFHUP010000176.1:0-4603 GCA_041589975.1 Sulfurimonadaceae bacterium
GTGATGGTTCGCGGAAGTGAAATGGATAGTATATGCATCATGGCTGCTGCCTAGTGTTAAAATAAAATGCAGATGTAATTATATAGATCATTGAAAGCTTTTGTGATAGAAGTTTTAAAACTTTAGCTTCTACTTGATACGGCAGATAGAGGGTTTGTAAAAATGAGCGTGACATCATGGATTAATGAAGAAACTTTTTTAAAACATTTAGTACATCTTCTTGACTGTAAGGCTTACTAATATAATCATCAAGTCCTGCGTCTAAGAATCGTTTGCGGTCATCCACCATGGCGTTGGCAGTTACGGCAACTATAGGAATATGCCTATCTTTCTTTAAGGTACGTATTTTTTGCGTCGACTCAATACCACTCATATTCGGCATGTTTTCATCCATAAAAATGAGGCTGTAATCATTTTTAGAACACATGTTAAATGCTTCGACGCCATCTTTGGCTAAATCATAAGATACACCCAATTCATCCAGTATGATACTAAGCATGAGCTGGTTGGTTTTGTTATCTTCGGCTATTAAGATTTTAGATGACAGATCAAAAGTCAAGGTTTGTGTCTTGGCAGGATCGCTTTTAGACTCTAATGCAGAGTGTGTTTTTTGTACGGGAATGTTAAAGCTAAAGGTACTGCCTTTTCCGACGCTGCTTTTGACATTCATGGTGCCGCCCATAAGCTCTACGAGCTTTAGCGATATGGTCAAGCCCAGCCCTGTGCCGCCATATTTTCTGGTTGTTGATGTATCTTCTTGTGTAAAGGCTTCAAAAATCTTTGCAAGTTTTTCATCAGAGATACCAATACCTGAATCCGTGACAGCGATAGTTAATCTGTTGTTAAGATCATTAAAATTAACTTCCAAAAGGATAGAGCCTTTCTCATCAGTAAATTTAAGTGCATTGCTTAAAAGGTTGAAAATGACCTGTTTTAATCGTATCTGATCTGCTTTAATGGTATGTGGAAGATTATTGGCTGTCTTCATCTCAAAGTTAATACGCTTTTCAGACATGAGATCATTAAAGACATTTGAGATGTCATTAAGCAGTTCGTGCAGATTAAATTCATAGGATTCGATTTCCAGTTTACCGCTCTCAATTTTAGAAAAGTCCAAAATATCATTGATGATCTCCAAAAGCAGTTTTGAACTGTTTTTGATTGTCTTGACATATTGTTCCTGTTTGGTATCTAAAGAGCTGTTCATTAAAAAGTCAGAAAAACCGACAATTGCATTCATGGGTGTTCTGATTTCGTGAGACATCATGGCTAAAAAGTCGCTCTTGCTTTTGTTGGCATTTTCTGCTTCCTCTTTAGCTTTCTTAAGGGCGATGTTGTGTTTTTTTAAAATCTGTTGACGATAGATTATTAAGGCAATAATGATGAACAGTACTGCTGATAGTTGAAGCAAAAAAGTGTAATCTATCTCTTGCGAAATCTTTAATGAAATCCAGCGATGAAAAATTTTATCTTTTTCTTGTTGGGTAATGGCATGGATAGTTTTGTTGACGATGGATACCAGCGGTGTATAATCTTTACGCACCAACAGGTGTAGCGGTGTTGCATCAAATGTGGTTTGGCCGACACCTTTGATACCGACAATGGCATTTTCTTTGAGTGTGCTCGCCATGACGGCCTGGACTTCAAAAGAGGCATCAGCATCACCATTGAGCACACTGTAGATGCCATCAAGCAGTGTTTGTGTCTCTACAACTTCTATGTCCGGAAATCTGTTTTTGATCTCAGGAATGACTGTGTAGCCTGCAGGAATGGCCAGCTTTTTGCCTCTCAGATCTTCAAAGCTGCTGATAGTGCTCTCTTTTTTGACAAAAAGAAAGTTTGTTGTTGAATAATAGGGCTTGGTGTAAATTCCATAAGCTTCTCGTTTTTTTGAGTAAAAAACTGCAGGTAAAACATCCAGCTCTCTTTGTTTAAACTTTTCAACAAGTTCTGCCCAGGTGTATCCGGTGACTACTTTGAAGTTTAGACCAGACTTTTTGGCTATGAGGTTGAGATAGTCACTTGTAATACCGGTGTAGCTTCCATCTTTGTCAACAAAATCAAAGGGTACCCAATCCATCTCTCCGCCTACAAGAATGGTGGGGTGAGATTTGATCCAACCACGTTCATTTTTTGTCAGGTCGATTGAGCTATGCAGTAAAAGAGGCCAAAAAAGTAAAAAATATAGAAATAATTTCATAGCTTCTCGTAACCTTTAAGGGATTCCTATATAATATCATAAAGCTTCTTCTTTTGTTGTTAGCTGTTATAGTGGATTTAAATAAAAAAGGCTGGAAATGAAGTCAACTGTTTTTACAATAGCAAATTGCCTTATAGCACTCTTTTTGATGCATACAGATGGTTTGGCCGAACAAAACAATACGCAGCTACTTGAGATTATCAATCGACTGAATAGGGCTGAAAGCTCTTTGGCACAGGTGCGTGAAGCATGGGAAAAAACGAAAATTGAATTGGAAGATATCCGAAAAAACGGTGCAGGTAAAAGTAAAAAAAACTCAGATTCTCTCAAAATAGGCGGTGCTGTCAGAATGAATTTTGTTCATGCTGATTATGTCTCTTCAGGCAACCAGCATAGAAACGGGGATTTTGATTTTGATATCTTTCGCTTGGATGTCACGGGAGAAAAAGACGGGATACTCATTTCTGCCCAGATACGCTTTTTTCAGTATATGTATGCTTTAAGACATGCCTGGGTAGGGCATGCATTTGATGAAAACCGTCAGCTACATATAGGTATCGTACCTTTGGTGTTTGGAAACATCCCTTACAATTCAAACAACTACTTTTTTAGTGCCAACTACTATCTTGGATTGGAAGATACGCAAGCGGCAGGTATCCATTGGCAGCATAGGGGAAAAACATTGGATGTAGATCTGGGCTTTTATAAAAATGATGATATGGGCGGCATTGACGGGTTTGTCAGTAATCGTAAAGAGAGTTATACCTATAGCATCATCGGAACAGATTTAAATACTACAACCAACACACCCTCTAATGCTTTGGCAGAAAATGATACGACCTCATTACGGATAGCTACCAAGTTCTTTGAAGGCCGGAAAAACAATCTTGAGATAGGTTTGTCCGGATTGCATGGAGATATCGTAAGCAGTACCGCATCAGTAGGTAAACGATACGCATATGCTTTGCATTCAGTTATCAACGTTGGCAATCTCAACTTCAAACTGCAAGCTACTAAATATAAGATCGATCTGGATAGCAAGATCACTAAGATCACAGTAGGTGCCTACGCCTGGAATAATCAAATAGCCAGTGAAAATGACTCCTATACGGCCAATATCGCATATACTCAAAAAGTTGATTTTGGGGCACTGAAAAGTCTGGTTTTTTATAATGACTACTCTCATGTCACACATAAAAGTGGCAACTTGGAAGAGACGGTTATGAATGTAACAGGCGTAGCCCTATCTGCGGGTGCCGTATATACCTATATAGATTTTATTAATGCCAAAAATATGCCTTTTATCGGTGGTGATATGGCAGGTGATACCAAAGATTGGAACCAAAGGTTTAACATCAATATTGGTTATTATTTTTAAATAGTCTATTGGGATATCCAAAGCGTGCTAGATGCTTTCAGTGCGTAGGGGTCTTGTGTGTTTGTATGTTATGATGCTGTGTAAAATTTAGATAAGAAAGAGATTACGATGGATATTTTAATAAAGCTTTTTAAAACACTCAATTCAGCTCAAAAACCTTGGCAGATAACTTTGGCTGTTGTTCTTGGGATGCTGATGGGATTGACGCCACTATCAGGCATTCAGACGCTTCTGATTCTCTTTTTAGCTTTTGTTGTTAATATCCATTTGGGCTTTTTCTTTATCATGGCGGCACAGTTTGCCGCTATTGGGTATGCTTTGGACCCTTTTTTTGAGAGTTTCGGTTTCTATCTGCTTTCACTTGAATCACTACAAACTCTATGGACGACTATGTATAACTCCGGTTTGATGCGTTTGACCTATTATAACAATACTATTGTCTTGGGCTCAAGTGTTATATCCTTGCTTTTGGCTCTTCCTTTGTATTTTCTTATCAGCAAGGTTTTATTTGTATACCGTGACCGCATTGCTGTTTATTGTGCTCAGCATAAGTGGCTTAATAAGTTTGGTTTTTTTAATCGCCCTGATAAAAAGGAGCCTGCTATACGTTTATGGGGATTGGGAGCATTTTTAGTCGTAGCAGTGTCGCTTACGATAGTGGTGATCTTTTTTTTGGATGCTTGGATGAAAAAAGGTCTGGAAAAAAGTTTGGAGTTTGTTTTTAGCAAACCTGTCCATATTGAAAGGCTTGAGACATCCTGGAGTGAGGCGACACTGGATATTGAGACCTTGCACATAGGGAGCTCTAAGCCTCAATATGCAGCTTTAAGCATAGAGACGATTCACAGTGACCTTGACTTCAATGCCTTGCTTTTAGGGAAGGTCAATATAGAAAAAGTGATGGTTAACGGCATGAAGTTTAACCAAAAAAGTGAATATCTTAAGAAGGTATCGTTAGAGGATGTCAAACAAAAAGAAGCCAAAGATACTCAAAGCTCAAAAGAGGGCAATGAAGAGTCGCCTAA
>JBFHUP010000177.1:0-4571 GCA_041589975.1 Sulfurimonadaceae bacterium
ATCAATCTCATCATGTCGTGTTTGTGCCTCTATGGCCGCTTTGGTAAATTGTGGGTGATCATAAGAGATCGTTTCAATGACATTGCTGATCTTATGGGTATCATTCAAAGAGACAAAGTAGTTTTTGTTGGAAACGAGGTTTTGTAAACGATTAATCCAATAGGACAAGGTTACTTGATCCCTATTTTGGGTCGTTTTATAGTTCCATGCGGCAAAGATACGCGTATCGGGATAGAGTGCAGTTTCATCATTATGCAGAAGTGCGGTGTTCTCTTTGTAGCCAAAGGCACCCAAGATCTCTTTTTCCGCAATGGAGGCATCTTCTAACAGCTTGAGTGTATCGGGTGCATGGGTAGCAAAAATGACTCTATCGTAGTGTGAGACGGAACCATCTTGATGAATAAGTTCTGCCCCCTTATCACTGCGTCTGACTTTCACAACATCTGAATTTAAAACGATCTTACCTGAAATATGTTCAGCAACTTTTTTTACGTAATTGATACTGCCATTCGAAACCGTCAGCCATTGATGCTGCGTAGTCACCCCTAACAGACCATGGTTTTTAAAAAAGGTCATAAACGTATAGGCAGGGAAGGTTAACATCTCATCGCTTGGCGTGGACCAGATAGCGGCCCCCATAGGGAGCAGATAAAAATCTTTAAAACGTTTTCCAAACGGTTTGATATACTCCCCCAGACTCAGATTCAAATCTTCATGATTGGTATCGATATCGCGGTTCGCTTTTTTGTTAAACTTTAAAATATCCCAGATCATTTTATAGTGTGGTACAGAAAAAAGATGACGTTTTTGAAAAAAGATCCCTTTGAGGGTTTGGGCATTGTAAGCAGCATTAGTTTTGGTGTCCCAAAAACCAAAACTCATATCTGAGTTTTCTATTTTGACATCCAGTTTTTCAAAAAGTTTCGTTAAAAGCGGATAAGTAGGATAGTTAAAGACCAAAAAACCGGTATCCACTCCAAAAGCTTCACCGTCGTTTGTGATCTGTGTCGTACGTGCATGACCCCCCAAACGTGACTCTTTTTCGTAAAGGTCGACCTCATATTTCTGACTTAAAAGATAAGCAGAACCCAGTCCACTAATACCGGCTCCAATCACTGCTATTTTCATTTGTATCTCCCTTTCATATCTTGTAAGGTGTAGATCAATTTGCTTAGGTCCATATGCCGAGCTAATAGTGTTGTCACTATAGAAAGTTTTTCCTGATCTATCATCGGTTTGCGATGCATGATCCAAAGCTGTTCCAGATCCTCATCAGCCATCACAGCAGTCTCATAGGCATCATCCAAATAGATAATCTGATATTTTTTTGTAAAAAAGAGATAATAGGTCAAGTTTATCTGTGAAAACGAGTCATCTTTGTAGGGTGTGGCTACACCTTTATACTCGATCAGATCTCCGCCAATCACCTTTTCAAAACATCTGTTATAGATCGTATACGCATCATCTTCATCATGGATATACTCCACACTTGAAGCGACGCAATCCTCTTGGTAACTGTTATAGGTTCGTGCAATCTCATACCACAGACCTGAAAACTTCTCAGCAGAGACATAGGGCACCGGTGAAACCGAAAAGGCATATACCATTGTAGTCAATACAAAGAACATTGTAAACCGTTTCATCTCCAACTCCTTATTCTATAAGTCTATTAGAATTTACAAATAATTCGTAGCCCTTTTATGTCAATTCATCTTTGTTCATCTCTTTAGGCTCTTGGTATGCTTGCATAAGATATAAGGCCACGATCTTTAATAATACGGGTAAAAGACTGTAGATCAAAGCCAGTCCCAACAGACTCTCTTTGGTAGGAGCTTTAGCATCAAAGCCAATCAAGCCAAGCAATCCAAAACTGACACCAACAGAGAGTGCTAAGGCCAACTTGGTCAACATCGCCCAAAGTCCAAACAAAACTCCGGAAAAAGCATTCCCTTTTTTAAAGCTCTCTTGGGCCACATCCGATTGGATAGCGGCAGGTAAGGCCATATCTGCCCCCAGACTCAGACCTGATAAAAAACTAATGAGTGCAAACCAGATAATATCTCCCTCCCCTAAAAAAGGGATCCAAACAAAAAAGAGACATGCCCACAACATTGACATCATCCAGCTACCTCGTTTACCCCAATGTGTAGAGATCTTTAACCAGACCGGGAGTCCCACAATACCTGAAGCAAAATATAATAAAAGCAGTGCTCCTGTTAGAGCCGGTTTGTGGATAACCAGCTCGACATAAAGTAAAAAGAGTGTCGCAGGAATAGCATTGGCAAGGTTATTAAGCAAAAAAGCCGTAAAAAGCCGTTTCGCACTTTGAATATTGTTCCAAAAGCTTTTGACGGCCTTGCACATAGAAAGCAGTTCACCCACATCTCGCTTTTCGTCTACGCCCCATAAAAAAAGTAACATCATAATAGGCAGTAAGATCACAAAAGTCTGCCATAACAACCATAAAGAGCTATCCGCCTGTTCCGCTATCCCAAAAAAATAAGGTAATAACAGTGCGGTCAAGACTCCGATAATTGTAAAGAGTTCTCTGCTGCTTGCCAAACGTGTATTATCATCATAATAAGGACTCAGTTCGGAACTGAGTGCAAAATAGGGAATGGTCAAAAAGCTCCACCCTGTATAGACAAAGATAGAAAAACCAAACAGCCATATATGACTTTGAGCTACCGCAGGGTTAACCAAAAAGTAAAACCCGATAACAACCATAACCGCACCTATAAACATCATACTTTGACGGCTGAAATAACGATCGCTTAAGCGTCCGATAAAAGGATCCATAAGCATATCAATAATACGGGCAATAAAAAGCACAACTCCTACGGCCAAGACACCCATACTCTGATCTTGGGCATAAAATGTCGGTAAATAGATATACATGGGCAGCCCTAAAAGAGCTATAGGCACTGCGGGAAGGGCATAAAAAAAAAGGGTTTTATGTGTTACCTTATTTTTATGAAGCACGGATCTTTCCTTTGATCCAACGCAAAATTAATCCCAACAGAGGAATACGTTCGTAGACATGTGATGCTGCATCCCAATAATCAATATGGGAAGTCACTTTACCAGCTTCATTAAACGTCACACGACTTACCCCAATGAAGCTTTCAAAACCTGCATCCTTTTTAGTCTTAAAATAAAATTTCCATTGAATATAAAGCAGATCATCATTGTCAACGCACTCCATGATCTCAAAACTTGGTTCTATAAGTGTCTGATACATATGCTGGAAAATAACAAAGATCTTTTCAACACCTTTGACATTCTGAAAGGGATCTTCAAAATAGGCCTTGGCATCAAATATTTCTTCATAGACTTTCATGGGTGTATAGGCATGAAGTGTTGTAAAAAAATCACAATAGTTCTGGGCTTGTTTACTTACTCGCATCAAAGACCCTTTTGGTAATTTTTAAAGCCCAGCTATTAGGAATCAGTGTCAAAAACCTTAGGAAATAACGCAAACCCTTAGGAAAGGTAATCTCAAATCTGTACGGCTTTTGAATCGCTTCAAAAATCTTTTGTGCAGCTGCCTCAACCTCCATAAGCTGAGGCATCTTAAAACTGTTTTTAGCCGTCAATCGGGTTTTAACAAATCCATGATTGATCACTTGCAGTTTAATGTTATCATCCAGCAGTTCAGGTTGAACCGACTGGGCAAGGTTTAACAGTGCTGCCTTAGGAGCACTATATCCACCCCCTAATGGAAGTCCAAAATAACTCGCCAGACTGATATTTAAAATCCAGCGACACTCTATACCCTCTTTAGCCAGAGGATAGAGCTCTTTCATGATCTTTGCGGCACCCATATAATTGGTACTGTTCATCGATTCAAAATGCTTCATATCCCACTGCGAGATAGGCTGACTCTCATAAGAGCCCGCATTATAAAACCAATAATCCAGACCACCGTAGTACTCCCAAGCCTGATGTACTGCAGTTTCAATGCTTGATTGATCCGTCACATCCAGATTGACCAAATGTAACTGGTCCGGATATTGGTTATGCAAATGCAGAAGTTCTTTATTGGTTGTTGCATGACGAGAACTCACGGTCAAAAGATGACCATCATTGAGCCAAAGATTTGCAAATGCGAGACCGATTCCACTGCTTCCACCTACGAGCCACATACTTTTTTTCATATCAAACCTTTAAAAAAGATTCTTATTGTAGGAATAGTTTATAACTTTTTGAGGTTTTTTGGTAGATCTATTTTGTTGGTTGGTTGAGAAAGGGAAGAAAGAAAAGCAAAAGTGCCACTTTTAAAAGTGACCCTTTTAACATGACTGATCTCTTAGAGATTCATATATCTCCCGATATAATTAGTATCAAAGTCATTGGCTTTGAAATCAGGGTTTTGCATCATGTCGATATGAAATGGAATGGTCGTTTTGATACCCGTGATCTTAAACTCTTTTAATGAGCGTTCCATTCTGGCTATCGCTTGTTCTCTTGTAGCGGCATGAACAATGAGTTTTGCGATCATCGAGTCATACGTTGTTGGTACGATGTAGTTAGCATGTGCATGCGTATCGATTCTCACACCCAGACCACCC
>JBFHUP010000178.1:0-4543 GCA_041589975.1 Sulfurimonadaceae bacterium
ATAAGATTTTTATCCATCTCCACTGCTTTGGCATAAGCCTCTTTATAAAGAATAGCTACCTTTAGAGCAGAGAAGTGTTCAGGTACTTGTAGTTCATCAATACCCAGATGCAAAATGCCCTCTTGTTCCTCTATGGTCGGTTTTGCTGAGACGATATCCATCTCTTTGTAAATAGCAAGAGAGTCGATGGAAAAGATGATAGCATTATACTTGTGTGCCATCTTGATTGCCAGTCCACTTTTACCGCTGGCTGTAGCACCGATAATGGCTAACTGCTTAATGGATGACACAGTTCCTACCTGCCTCTTTGGCTGCATAAAGTTTGATATCCGCTTTTTTCATCACCTCTTCAGGTGTCTGATCACTTTTAGATTTGCTGGCGATCCCAAAGCTCATCGTGATCTGTACTTTTTTAGGTGAGGTGATACGTTTTTTTACCTTTTCGGGTTTCTCATCTGGACGGTTTTTGTCCCGGATAAAAAAGGGATGCTTTTCTATGCCAACACGTACCTTTTCTACAAAAGGAACCGTTTCAGCTGCTTCTTTTCCAGGGAATAGTAAGACAAACTCCTCACCACCCCAACGATAAGCTTCACCACCGCCTTTGACCTTGGCTATCTCTGATGCAACAAGTTTGAGCACCTCATCACCCGTGTCATGTCCATAGGTATCATTAAACTTTTTAAAGTGATCGATATCACCCATCACAAGAGTATATTGGCTACCCAATTTGACTAAAGCCTCATTCATAGCCCGTCTACCTTTAAGCTCAGTGAGTTCATCAATATAGGCCATGTAGTAAGATCGTGAAATGATATCAATCACTATAAGTAAAGCGATGATCGTGGTCATGATGATAAAGTGATCCAAAGTCTTAGGTAAAACCACAACGGTCACAACGCCAAAGATGGCTAAAAGGTAGATGTACTCTGTAGGCTGAGGCTTGAAATAGGCTCGTAAGGCAAACAGCATCACACTGATAATTAATAAAGAAAGACTGATATCACTCATACCCAATAGATCAAACGGCAGGAAGTCATAGGTACGCATCCAATGGACAAAACCTACTTGAGCAATAAGGAAATAGACAAAACCCAGCCACAAAACCGTGATGACAAAGGTACGTGTCCAGCCAAGCAGCGTTATCACACCACGATCTTTTAAAAAGCTGATAATGACGATAAACAGTGGTGCAATCGTTACCACATACATATCAAAAAGCACTCCGACACTGCTGCGATAAGCCAGACCCGAGTGATTGTGACGCAGATACTCAAAAAGTTCAGCCAAAAATGAAAAGCCTACAAGTACAAGCAGGACAAAAAAGAGTCGTGATCGGTGAAAGACCAACGATAGGCTGAGTGCAAACCCGATGATAGCCAAAGCGACAAAATGCATCACACCAATAGTCTCATTCATCATGAACCATTCATGCTGGTTGTTAAAATAAAAAAGCAGATAAAAAGTTAAGCCAAAAAGTGCCAGTGTGACATTTCGTATCATATGTTCCTCTTAAAGGGTAGCAGTGTAACACTTTTTGATTGAAATCTCTCTTTTATAGGCTATTTGTGTACAATATGAGATCAATATAAAGGATTCTTATGAAAAAGCTACTCCTATCCATGATGCTTTTAACATCTTTGTCTACCTCGCTTTTTGCCGATAAGGCGGCTCTGGTAGAACGTATGCTTGAACTTGCCAATATCTCTAAACTCATGGACCCGGTTTTAACCCAGATGCAAGCCCAGCTTGACCGCCAATTTCAAGCCCAAGCAACGACACCGGCTAAAAAAGCGATCGTGAAAAAGTATTCGGATCAAATTGTCCAAACCACTAAAGAAGCACTCGCATGGGAAAATATCAAACAACCCTTTATCAAATTGTATATGAAAGTTTACACAGAAGACGAACTCGAAGAACTAATCAAATTTTACTCAAGCCCTGTCGGTAAAAAGATGATGCAAAAGATGCCAGAACTATTAACTAAAAGTATGGCTTTGTCTCAAGAGATCATGAAGCCAGTCGTGCCTAAGATCCAGTCTTTAGCTATTAAAATGAACAAAGAACTTCAAAGTGCACAATAATACGCAATCGCGGTACCCCAAGGGCATTTCCTCACTTCGTTCAGGGCACCGCCACGCTTACTACGATGACTCTGCGTCCGCTTCAGCAGCGGGCTCACACAGCTAGTCGCTTAATCGGTTTAACACAACAGTGTTATTGCAACAACACTCCTTCTCGACTATTTAAATAATTCCCTATCCACATTAAAATCAAGAAGCCAAACAATTCAAATAAAAAACGTGATGTCCAACCGTCTAAGTGCGGTTCACTGCACGTGAGCCCTCCGCTGAGGAGAACTCAGCGTTAGCGAAGTTTCATGGGCTTTGCTCATGAAACGTATTAATTAATAGGAAATTCTGCCGAAAACTTCGCACCCTCATTACAGTTTTCCACCCACAAATCCCCATGATGTTTTTGAACGATCTGCGTACTGACATACAGACCGATGCCTGAACCCTTATCTTCTGCCTTGGTCGTCGTTCGTGGATTAAAGATGGTATCTATCACTTCTACCGGAATACCGCCTGCGTTATCTTCGACCTCTAAAAGGAGCTTATCCTCTTTGTTGACCCGAAAGATCAGTTTACGGTTTTTAATGCCCCGTTCGATAAAGGCATCTTTGGCATTATTGATCAGATTGATCAAGAGGTGTTTAAGTTCATTGACACTGCCTGGCATCATACTATCTTTGGGTACAATCACTTCGGTTTCAATCTGGTTGCTAATAAGTTCATCTTTCATTAACAGCAGTACTGAGTCAATGAGAGAGTGCATCGAAAACTGTGTCGTCTCTTTGTCGGTTTTAAAAAAGGTTCTAAACTCATGCAAAGTATTAAGCAAGTGATTCACTTGAACATCAATATCATTTTGATACTGCTTGATCACTTCATGGCCCACGCTGCCCAGATCTACGGCATCATCATGAAGCATCTCCATATACATCGAAATGGAACTTAAAGGCTGTTTCCATTGATGGGCAATCGCATCGATCATATCACCCATAGCAGCCATCTTGGTCTGCTGTATCAACAGGCGTTCCTTATCCTCTCTTTTGGCGATTTCTACAGCCACTTGCTTTTCTAAGGACTCTTTATAACGAATGTTTTCACGCTGCATGGTAATGTTGCGAGTGGTTTTTAAAAGCAGATCTAAAAACTGTTCCAAAATAAAAGGTTTAATAATATATCCATCGATGCTTAAGGCAATGGCATCGGCAAGGTAACAGCTGTCATCATAGGCAGACATAATCAAAATGGCAGGATCACCCCCATGTGAACGCACTTTTCTGATCAATCCGATCCCATCTAGATGCGGCATCTCAATATCTGTAAGTATCAGATCTATTTCATCCTCTTGATACTTTTTCCAGGCGTCTTCTCCGTCTGTAGCCACTATAATGTTGTGAAACATCTCGGATAAAAGCCTTAAAGTACTGCGTCGGGTATCCTCATTATCTTCTGCATAAAGCAGTTTGAAGTCCTTACTGTAGGAGAGAATCTCTAATATCTTTTCTTTCATCCGTTTACTTACTTTTTAATTCAACACTATATAATAGTATCCAATATCATTATCAAAAGCAATCTCTTAATAGCATAAAAAAGGCTTAAGCTTCTCCACAGTTAGACCCATAGCACAAGACTCATACCCTCTGACTTGCTTTATATACTCTTTACAAAAGCCCTCGACCATACAGGCTCCCGCTTTACCTTGCCAAAGATTTGAATCCAGATAAGCTTGCAGTTTATCAGGATCAAAAGCTTTAAAAAGGTAATCTGTTGAGGAGATATCTATAAGTTTTTTCTCTCTGTCTTGATAGATCATACAGGTCACGATGGAAGTGACACTGCCGCTTTGGGTCATCAATATCTCATAAGCTTCGTCTACCGATTGGGCTTTGCGAAGGATCTTACCTTGACTCGTCACTACCGTATCCGCACACAACAGGGGGTACTCATCTATCCCATAAAGCTTTATGCCTGCTTCAAATTTTCCTGCTGTAGCCTGATAGACAAAGTTTTTAGGAGAAGTGGCTACTATTTGTTCCTCATCAAAATCGACGGGTGACTGGATAAAATCGACACCCTGCTTTTTTAAAAGCATCGCTCTGACAGGTGAGGATGAACCCAATCGAATTGTCCTGTTTTTCATATCCATTCCTTTAAGAATAAAGTCTATATAATGGTCAAAATCATCGGTAATATTACCGAAAGGAACTTAAGATGCAACACCTCATAGGCCAGAGTTGGCACAGTCTTGAACCAGATGAGATTATCAAACTTTTTGAAAGTGACAAAAATGATGGTTTAGGACCACTTAGTATAAAACACCGAGAAGAGTTTTTTGGGAAGAACATCTTTAAAGAGCGGAAAAAAGAGAGTAAATTTAAAAAGTTCATTTTACAGTTTCATAATGCTCTTATTTATATCCTTTTAGGAGCTTCTCTAGTGACAGCACTGCTTTCAGAGTGGATAGACAGTGG
>JBFHUP010000179.1:0-4504 GCA_041589975.1 Sulfurimonadaceae bacterium
CTCAAGTTCCAGTGTGCTTTTAAGAACTTTTTCTTTTTTCAGTCCATCAACGATCTCTGAAAACTTCTCACGAGCTTGGGTTAAGGTCTCAACATCCAGATCGGATCGTACTTCAGGAATTGGCTCATAAACAAAATCAAAGATATCATTGCCGCCGTTTTTCAAAAATGGTGGCAGGTTTTCAAACACTTCATCACAGGTATAGGTTAAGATCGGAGCTAAAAGACCCAGCATTGTTTGAAGCATATACGCCATGGCTGTTTGCGTAGATTGTCTGGTCTCAGAGTTTTTGTCATCACAGTAAAGTCGATCTTTAGTGATATCCATATAGATACCTGAAAGCTCATTAACGACAAAGTTGTTTAACAGTGCCATACCTTTGACATATTCATATGCTTCAAATTGTGCATGCACGTCATCCATAACCGATTTCGCTTTACTTAAGATCCAAGCGTCAAGTGTTCCCAGCGACTCAATAGATGCAAAGTTTTCCAGATCTTCAATCGATGCTAGTAAGAATCTAAAAGTGTTTCTGAGTTTTCTGTACTGATCCGCTGTCTGCTTCAAAATCGCATCTGAGATCTTTTGATCTCCTTGGTAATCTGAAAGTGCAACCCAAAGACGCAGGATCTCAGAACCATACTGCTTAAGTACATCTTGAGGATCAACACCATTCTTTTTAGATTTAGACATTTTCTCGCCTTTACCATCGACGGTAAAGCCATGCGTAACGACATTTTTATACGGAGCTTGGTTTCTGATCGCTGTTGATAAAAACAGAGAGGATTGGAACCATCCACGGTGCTGGTCACTTCCTTCGAGGTAGAGATCTGCCGGGTAGTTACCTGCATCATAGTTACGGCTTTTAAGGACGGCATTCCATGTAGAACCTGAATCAAACCATACATCAAGGATATCAGTTACTTTTTCTAACTCATCTGGCTGGTAACCTGAACCTGGATAAAGCATCTGAGCAATATCAAGGTCATACCACGCATCACTACCTTGCTGTTCGATGATCATGGCGATGAAGTTGAGTACTTTTTCTTGTAAGATCACTTCACCTGTTGCTTTAACTCTAAAAAAGGCGATCGGTACACCCCAGTCACGTTGACGAGAGATACACCAATCAGGTCTGTTATCTACCATGGCATTGAGACGTGCTCTACCAGTTTCAGGGATGAATTTAGTCTTTTTGATCTCATCTTGAGCGATCGTTCTTAGGGTTCTTTCTTCACCTTCGGGTGCTTGATCAACGGCGATAAACCATTGCTTGGTTGCACGGAAAATCAGTGGTGTATGAGAACGCCAGCAGTGCGGATACGAGTGTCTGAACTTACTTGCTTTAAGAAGTCTGTCTCCTAAAAGCTCTAAGATCTCTTCGTTTGATTTAAAGATATGTTTGCCCACGAAGCTTTCTGCATTAGGGAGCAGCTTTTGGCGTACAACAGTTTGGTCATAACATCCTGTTTCATCAACAGGCATGATCACTTCCAAGTTATATTTTAATCCAACCCGGTAGTCATCTTCACCATGTCCCGGAGCGGTGTGAACACATCCTGTACCGTTGTCCATAAGGACATGGTCCCCTAAAACGACATGGGAGTTATGACCGTTAAGCGGATTGATCGCATAGGCATTATCAAAGATCGTTGCAGGGAAGGTCTGTACGACTTCACCTTTAACGACTTCTTGTTCGATCATGCTGTTATAAAGTTTTTTAGCCACGATATAGCCGTCACTTGTACGGACATAATCCTCTTCAGGGTTTAAAGAGATACCGGTGTTTGCCGGAAGGGTCCACGGTGTCGTCGTCCAGATCACTAAGGCCGCATCACCTTGGATATCAGCTCGTACTTTAGCTTCGTCATTAAGTTCAAAAGCGACATAGATAGAGTGAGACTCTTTATCTTCATACTCAACTTCAGCTTCAGCCAGAGCTGTTCTCTCCGCCCATGACCAGTAGACAGGTTTGCTTCGCTCTACCAAAAGACCTTTTTTAGCTACATCACAAAGTGAGCGGTAGATGTTGGCTTCAAATTTATAATCCATAGTGAGATAGGGGTCATCCCAATTCGCTGTAATACCCAAAGATTTAAAAGATTCACGTTGGACATCGACGAACTTTTGAGCATGTTCTCTACACATAGTACGAACTTCTTTACTGCTCATCGCCTCTTTTTTCTGTTTACCGCCGATCTTTTTTTCTACCTCTTTTTCGATTGGTAATCCATGACAATCCCAGCCTGGTGTAAAACGTACGGCTTTGCCATTGAAGTAGTGCATTTTGACAATAATGTCTTTGAGTGTTTTGTTAAGAGCGTGACCGATATGAATGTTTCCATTGGCATAAGGGGGGCCGTCATGCAGAGTAAACATCTCTGCATCTTTACGATTATCAATCATTCTTTGATAGACATTAGAATCAAACCACTTTGAGTAACGTAGCGGTTCATTATTGGGCAAATTTCCTCTCATTGGGAAATTTGTATTTGGTAACAGTAAAGAATCTTTATAGTCCATTTTTCTCTGGGCTCCTAGGGATTTAATAAAAGGCTTTGTAAAATAATGCGATTATACCTTTTTAGCGATTAAATTTAGCTTTTTAACAAGGTGGGCTTATGCAGCATGACGTAATTTTTATCGGTTCTCAGTTTCGAAACAACTCTATATTTTATGATTACATGATGCGATCGATTACCGATAGTTTGCATCATATAGATACTATAAAGTTTTATGACGATAGTGATAAAAATCTTTTTTTAACACTTGAAACTATGCTGCATACTCCTTCTAAACTGGTTTTGGTTTGCAGTAAATCAAGTTTTAGCGTTGTTGGAAAACTTTTGTGTACGATGACTCAGGATATACAAATCGTTAAAGATGATATGCTCATGCCCTCTCAAACTAAGAGCTATAAAGCTAACAGCTATCTTCTTGAGATTAATGAAACAGAAGTGAATGTTATTGCTACGGAAGTCAATAAAAGAATACCTCCATTTCTGTTTGAACAAAAATCGCATATGCAAAAGTTACATCTCTTTGATCAGGACGAATCAGATTTAAAACTTCTTTTATCTCCTCTTGCAGAATCACTGGATGTAACTTTTAAAATCACCACCTTTATTGAAGGGTGGCATATTATTGATGTGGAATCATCAAAGTACGGGGAGTTGACAAGTTTTATTAACGCTTCACTCTCTTTGCTTGAAGGTAAAGTAATAGCGACAACCAATATTCTCAAATATATCATTGAGGTTTTAGATCGAAATCATTTGAAAGTTACAGCAGCTGAAAGCTGTACTGGTGGTTTACTTTCAAGTTTGTTAACTAAAGAGAGTGGCAGTTCTAATGTTTTTGACGGGGGTATTGTCACTTACAGCAATGAAAAAAAGAATCAATGGCTTGGTGTTGAAGAATCTATATTGCAAGAATATGGTGCTGTTAGTAAAGAGACGGTATTGGCTATGAGTAAAGGAGCTAAGGACGTAGCTGATGCTGATTTTGCCATGTCTGTAAGCGGAATTGCCGGTCCAACAGGAGAGAGTGATGAAAAGCCAGTCGGGCTTGTTTATTTGGGAATATGTACAAAAGATATGCATACTTTTATGAGATTACAGCTAAGTGGAGATAGAAATTACATTCAAATTCAAAGTGCGTATCATGCACTCAAAATGTTGCTCTTAAGTGACAGATCGTTGTTTTTTGAAAATCAAGAAAAAAACCTTGACAAAGGTGTCTTGGTTTAGTATAATTTCGCCTCACAAAAGAGGTCTTGTTAGCTCAGTTGGTAGAGCATCTCACTTTTAATGAGGTGGCCGTAGGTTCGAATCCTACACAGGACACCATTTTTTGCGATATACACACAAGGTTTTCAACTCATGTGCATTTGCGTACAAGTCGTCGAAATCTTAGCATGCCTATCACAAAAAAAACCTTTTATACTTTAATGCGGTGGTAGTTCAGTTGGTTAGAATACCTGCCTGTCACGCAGGGGGTCGCGAGTTCGAGTCTCGTCCACCGCGCCATAAGATGTGAAACTTAAAAATGGGCGCTTAGCTCAGTTGGTAGAGCGCTACCCTTACAAGGTAGATGTCACTGGTTCGAGTCCAGTAGTGCCCACCATTTATAGATACAACAGAGAATTATTCTCTTCTACAACTTTGCGGTGGTAGTTCAGTTGGTTAGAATACCTGCCTGTCACGCAGGGGGTCGCGAGTTCGAGTCTCGTCCACCGCGCCATACTCATAAATTTTCATATAACTTTATAAAAAAGCAGTGCTTAAACTACATTGTGATTAAATAGTTTTTATGAAAAAATCACAACTCTCTCCAGCCTTTACACTTATTGAAATTGCTATGGTGCTAATTATTATGGGCATCATTGTAGGAAGCAGCACAAAAATATTCATTAGTATGTCAAAAAATGCAAAAATAAATGAAACAAAAGAACGTTTAAAATTAGTTGTAGAAGATATCAGAGGCTTTGCCTTAACTTTTAAAC
>JBFHUP010000180.1:0-4448 GCA_041589975.1 Sulfurimonadaceae bacterium
ATTGATAAAAACCAGTTCCACAAGTTCCTGAACGTCATCAAGTGAAAAAAAAGATTGACCAATCTCAATCAATTGAAATAAAAATGATTCTTCACCATTATTAAAAAAAACATCAAAAGCACGCTGAACCATTCCTTTTGCATATGTAGTTCCAATTCCCAATGAGGTCAACTGTTCTATTGTTAATTCATGAATATCCTCAACATCTAAAAAACACGTAAATCTACCAACACCTAGTGCATACCCGAACAGAGTAAAACCAAAAACTTGACACATGAGTTCATCATTTAAATCCCAGTTTTCATTAGCAACGACTAGATTTTTAAAAGTCTCGATTTTCTCTTTTGCCAATTCTTCCATTTTAACCCCAAATAATAAACATAGATATAAAAAATCCAAAGAATGATGTAATAGCAAGGCGACAAGGAGGAAGCGTACTAAAAGTACGTGACGACGCAGGCAACGCAGCTAGTGCATTGCTATTTGGATTTTGTGACAGCCAACCACAACCATCACAAAACAATCTATTTCAAATCGCCCCAGTTAGTTCCGATACTCACACTACACTCTAACGGAATCGACAGTTTCCAGATATTTTCCATCTCATCTTTAAAACGCAAAGCCAAAGCATCGGCTTGCGTTTGATTCACTTCAAAGATAAGTTCATCATGGATCTGTAATAACATCTTCGCGTCCAATGCCTCTTCTTCAATGATTGTCATGATCTTATTCATAGACATTTTGATCAAATCGGCCGCAGAGCCTTGGAATACAGTATTAACAGCTTCACGTTTAAAAGCAGCCTTCATCATTCCCGGAGCATTTTTATAGTCGAACCATCGACGACGACCTAGCAATGTCTCTACATAACTTTGTTCTTCACTCTGTTCTGCAATACCTGAGAGGAAATTTTTTACGGTTGGAAAAGAGGTAAAGTAGTTATCGATGATGCCTTTAGCCTCTTTATTTTCGATCCCTAGTGTCTCCGCCAATTTTTTAGGGCCCATTCCATACAGCAAACCAAAATTGACTGTCTTAGCAACCGGTCTACGACTGGCAGCTTCCGCTTCACCAAAAAGGGTCATCGCTGTTTGGTAGTGGATATCCTTGCCGTGATTAAAGGCATCTACCAAAATAGGGTCTTGAGAGTAGTGAGCCAGAAGTCTGAGTTCGATCTGAGAGTAGTCAATACTAATGAGACTTCGCCCCTCTCTGGCGATAAAGGCTTTTCGGATGAGTTTGCCGTTATCACTTCGTGTCGGGATATTTTGAAGATTCGGGTTTTTACTGCTGAGTCGCCCTGTAGCCGTACCTGTTTGTAAAAAAGAGGTATAAATAATATGCCCTTCATCCTCTAAAGCTAAAGCCAACAGCGGCTCGACATAAGTCGAGTAGAGTTTAAACAGGCCTCTGTAATCTAAAAGCTTGGCCACGATCTCATGATCATCTTTTAAAGCATTAAGCACCTTCTCATCCGTACTGTAACCTGTTTTGGTCTTTTTAATAATCGGAAGCTGGAGTTTCTCAAAAAGAATCACGCCCAGCTGCTTGGTTGAATTGACATTAAACTCTTCACCTGCGATGGTATAGATTGAGGCAATAAGCGTGTCAAGCTGTGCCTTAAAATCAACTTTAAGTGTTTCCAAAAACGGGACATCCAGTCGTACACCCGCATCTTCGATCTTCATTAAGGTCTTGACAAAAGGGTACTCTAAGCTATCAGCCAGATCAAAAAGCACCTTACCGCCCCGATCCTCTAAAAGTTTACGCAGATGATAAAAAAGTTTCAGTGTCACAGCTGCATCTTCTGCGGCATAATTGGTCGCATCATCTAAGGCGACACTTGAGAAGTTTTCCCCTTTTTTAACGGTCTTGGAAAAGGAGATCATTTCATGGTTAAAAAAGGTCTCAGCCAACATATCCAGACCCACTTTCATGGATGAATCAACCAACCAGGCCAGGACCATCGTATCACAATGAATATCTGGCGTATCAATCTCTAGCCATCTTTTGATAAAAGCAAGGTCAAATTTCAGATTATGTCCTACGATACGAGCATCTAAGATCTTTGATAAAGCCCGCTTAGCATCATCGGCACTCACCTGCTCTCCAACCCCCAGATAGTTATGGGCAAAAGGCACATAGTAAGCCTCTTTTTCATTCAGAGCAAAACTAAACCCAACAAGCGTATCTTTTCTCGGATCCAAGCCTGTCGTTTCCGTATCAAGGGCTACGATCGTCTGGGAAGTTATAGTGTCAACCACATCAAAAAGTTTAGAAGCCGTATCAAGCAAGATATATTTACTAAAAACTTGTGAAAGCTCTTTAGACTCGGTTTCAGGCACGACTGTCTCATCAAGTTTACCTTGAGCCTTAAGAAGTCTAAGCTGGGCATTCATTTCATACTCATAAAGTTCCGGAACGATCTTAAGCAGTGGTTCTTCAGGAGGTCTTAATGCCTCAAAATCGATAGCATCATAAACATCATGGCGTAAGGTCACCAATTGACGACTTCGGATAGCATCCGCTTTATGTTTTTCCAAAAGTCCGCGAATACGAGGCGGTTCAACAGCATCAAGATCATCATATATAGCATCCAAAGTCTCATGAGCTTTAAGAAGCTTTTCAGCCGTCACTTTTCCAATACCTTTAACACCAGGTACATTATCCGCACTATCACCTAAAAGTGCTTGATAATCTACAAACTGCTTGGGGTGCACACCATACTTATCAAAGCAGGCTTCCTCATTCATCTTTTTACGCTTAATCGCATCCACAACGACAATACGATCATCATCGATAAGTTGGTAAAGATCCTTATCATGCGAGATAACATGCACAAGATAGCCCTGGTCTGCTGCAAGCCTGGCAACCGTTGCGATGATATCATCGGCCTCAAAACCGGTCTCGCCCATGCAGGTAAATCCCATCTTTTGTATCCACTCTACAGCAATAGGAAGTTGTTTAACGAGATCTTCCGGTGGTGGATCACGGTGAGCTTTATACTCAGGGTCTATCTCACTTCTAAATGATGGTCCCTTAGAGTCTAAAGCAAATAAAATATAGTCTGATTTAAACTCTTTTTCTGTTGCAGCGACAAGGTTTAAAAAACCGGTCAAAAGTCCTGTAGGAAAGCCAGCTTTATTTGAAAGAGGCGGTAACGCGAAGAAGCTTCTAAAAAAGAAGCCGAAGGTATCTATAATGGTAACTTTTTTTTGCAAATCTATCCCTATTTGGTCTCGAGGATCGCATCGATCTCATCTTCTAATATTTCATGATCAAAACCTGCATCACTCGCTTTTTTAAGAGCAATCGCGATCGATGTTTCACCCAGAGGTGAATTAACAGGGATGGCACTTTTTACGATATGCAGTGCCATACAGAGTTTTTTGATCTCTTCAGGGGCTTTGTGCGGCTGATCTGAAAAGGAGATGAGATTTACGAGCTCTTCATCAAAACCCCAAAACTTAAAGATGGCCGCCGTCACCGCAGCCGTTGTCTCTTGGACAAAGTCATACTCAACTTGAGCAATATTGTGAGAAGCTTGGATCTCAGATTCAAACATCGCAGCTTCATCACTTTGGATCACTTCATCGGCGATGATGATCTTACCCGTCTCTTGCATCAAAGCAGCCAAAAACATCTTATCTTTTTTCTCAGGATCGATCTTTTTGAACCACCGCATGATCAAACCCGCTTGCATCGAGGAGACCTCAGCAAATTGGTCCGGTGTGATTTTATAGGGAGCCATATCCACTTTAAGCAATTTTTTTACCGAAGCCGAGATCGCAAGAGATCGGGTCATACTCATACCAAAAAGCGATACGGCCTGAGCAACCGAAGCGATCTCTTTGCCAAAACCATACAGAGGTGAATTGGCTGATTTTAACAAGTTTGCCACAATCATCGGGTCTTGCTCAACCACCTTGGAGAGTTCTGCAACCGTGCCATCAGGTTTGTCACAAATAGTCTGGATATCAACTAAAGTCTTTGGTAAAGGGGGTAACGCTTTGATTCGTTGTACGATAGACGGATTCATACGACCTCTTTATAAAAAAATGGTTTTTTATTATAGCTAGATTTACTGGCGAAAACCTTTAATTAGCTGATAACTCTTTTGCCAGAAACTGACCTGTGTAAGAACCATCTTTTTTATAATTTTTTGCCAAAGTCTCAGGAGAGCCTAAAGAGATCACACGACCACCCTTATGTCCACCCTCTGGGCCCATATCGATAATATAATCCGCATTTTTGATCATATCAAGATTGTGTTCGATAACCAGTACCGAGTTACCTAACTCTACAAAGTGATGCAATACTTTAGTCAAACGATTCACATCTTCAAAGTGTAGACCCGTTGTCGGTTCATCCAAGATATAAAGTGTCTGTCCTGTATCTTTACGACTTAACTCTTTAGCAAGCTTAATACGCTGAGCTTCACCGCCAGA
>JBFHUP010000181.1:0-4444 GCA_041589975.1 Sulfurimonadaceae bacterium
AAGATTTGATTTGGCTAAAAGAGCAGACGAAAAATATAAAGCGTCAAGAAGAGATTCAGAAAAGAATTGATTTGCTTAGATTAGAGATTAAAAATAAGATATAGTAATTAGCAGTTTACTTAAAAGCTCAAAGAACCACAAAAACGCCTTCTCATAGAGAAAGAGTTACAAGAGTTGCAGTAAAATCTGTATTTTATGATTAAAGAATCAAAATAAAGCTCATTTAAAGATAGTGCAAGCTAATTTTGCTAAACTTTTCTCAATTTAAATTAAAGGGATGACAAATGACATCAAGTAAACTATATGATCAAATCGTAGAACTAGCAGAAGCGTTTAAAGCTGATGGTGGCGACTTTAAAGAAAAAGGTAACAAAGCTGCTGGTGCTCGTGCTCGTAAAGCTACTTTAGATATGTGTAAACTTGCTGCTGAATACCGTAAAGCTTCAGTTGCTGAATCTAAAAAATAATTAACTTTTTAACACGCTTTGGCGTGTTAAACTTTTATGTCCATATTTGTTTATACAGAGACGACTTTCTCGCAAGACTTTCCCACTTACAACACCGATTTAACTTTAGTATTATCAACAACCAAGATGCGTTACCGCGGATCATCTGTCAATCTTCTTCAAGCTCAAGGTAAAGATAGCAAGGTATTTACTACAGCTATAGATAGTTTTTATGCCGAAACGATCATAGTGGATCTTTTTGATGATTGGGCAGCATTAATACCGGAAGTGATTGGAAAGTTTTTGGATGATTATGATGACGGAGTCTATGCTGATTCACAGCTAGTTTTGGTTATCAAAGATGAATCGCTTATTGATTATTGGGAGTTAGAAGATGTCGTTAGAAAATTTTAGCCGTGTTTATGAAAATGATACATTTTATGTTGAAGTGGAGATTAGCTCGATTCCATGGCTGAAGATCCATGATAAAAAACAGCGTCAAGAACTCTCTATGCTGAGCCAAGATGAGCGTTACATGCTTTATGATATGACCAATGCCATCGAGACCCAAATGATCGCTTATTACACCCCTAAAAAGGTTAATATCGCCTCTTTTGGTAATTATATGCCCCAAGTACACATGCACATCATGGCACGTTTTGAAGATGATGCTTTTTTCCCTGAACCGATGTGGGGCAAGAGACAAAGAGATGATAAAGATTGTAAAGGTGATTTTGAGGGATTTTTAGAGAGTGTTAAAGAGTGTCTTAAAAATTTTGATTAGAAGTTTCAAAAATCAAGTAGCTTTAAAACTTTTGAAAAGAGGGTTATGTAAAACCGCTTAAGTGCGGTTTACTGCACGTGGGCTCTCTGCCGAAGAGGACCTAGTGTCAACGAAGTTTAATGGGCTTTGCTCATTAAACGTATTCAATAGATGGCCTATGACCATCTATCACTATTTCCGCCACCATGGCGATTGTTTCCACCACCTTGACCACGGCTTCCGCCAGAACGGTTACCACGATAGCCACCGCCACCATGTCCACGTCCGCCTCCAGAACGGTTACGATTGCCACGATAGCCGCCACCGCGACGATTACCGCCACGTCCACCATGACCGCCGCCACGAGTTAGACGCTCTAACATACCTGTTAGACGATCTTCCGGAATACCGATCATATTTGGACCCATGACTTTTTGCTTCTCTAAAAGCAGTGATGCCATTTTAAGCAGCATCTGCTCAAGATCGATATCTTCTTTAAGCTGATCAACGATTTTAATAGCATTGTCATTAAGTTTGACATGCTCGATATTATCAATCAATTTAGCCAGTTGTTTATCTTTGACATCATCTTTGCTTGGAACATAACAATGCTCCATGCTTGTACCCACTTTTTGTTTGATACGTTGCAGTTCTCTAAACTCATGTGGTGTTAGAAGGGTAATGGCTGTACCTTTACTACCGGCACGCCCAGTTCGTCCGATACGGTGCACATAAGACTCAGGGTCAAACGGGATGTGGTAGTTAAATACGTGAGAAATGTTATCGATGTGTAGACCACGAGCGGCAACATCGGTAGCTACAAGGATCTCAATCGCTGATGTTTTAAAGCCTTTGATAACCGTCTCACGTGTTCCTTGTTCCATATCTCCATGCAGACCTTTAGCTGAATAACCAGCAGCGGAAAGTACGGTTGAAACACGGTCAACTTCACGTTTGGTACGACAAAAGACGACCGATTTAGAAGCCTCTTGAGCATCCATCAAGCGGATCATCGCATCATCACGCTCATTTTCATTGATCACATAATAAAGCTGTGTGATATCTTTGTTGGTTGTCTCTGTTTTGGTGATCGAGATAAAAGTAGGATCAACTAAGATACGTTCTGCAAGCTTTTTAATAGGCATTGGCATCGTTGCTGAAAATAGCAGTGTTTGACGATTGGTTGGAAGAAAATCAAAGATCTCATTGATATCATCCAAAAATCCCATATCAAGCATCTCATCGGCTTCATCTAAAATAACTGTCGTCGGTGTGAAGTTTTGAAGACGCCCACTTTTAAGCAGGTCTAAAAGACGACCGGGCGTTGCTACAACAATTTGTGCACCACGGCCAATTAAATCGATTTGACGATTTGCTGATTTACCACCATAAATGGTTACAGTATTGATACCTGAGTGTTTACCCAGACCATACAGCTCATCACTTACTTGTGTAGCAAGTTCACGTGTTGGTGTGATAACCAGGACTTCAACACCCATGTTAAATTGCATGTTTTGAATGGCTGGGATACCAAAAGCGGCAGTTTTACCTGTACCTGTGTGAGCTTGAGCCACAACATCTTTACCCTCCATGACCACAGGGATGGCTTGGGCCTGAATAGGACTGGCAACTTTAAAACCTTTAGCATCAATAGAACGTTGAAGGTTTTTTTTGAGGTTCATAGATTCAAATGTTACTTCGATCTCTTCTACCTCGTTGGTTTGTGTAGTATCTGACATAGATATTCCTTTGAATAAGAACTCTTGTCGATAAGTACACTTCCTAGTTAATTAAATTAACATTACTATGAGCAAGGTTAACGCTGATTTGCAGCAGTAGGGGGTAATGTAATAGCCTACATCAATGGATCAGAGAAGTGGTGTAAACAAGAACTCTTTAATTTGTTCGCAATTATATCTTGCAAAACTTTATATAAGACCATGCGATTGAATTGATTTATTTTTCTACTATTGGTTTGATATGGAAGGCAAAAAGTCAGATATCGCAATTATTAGGCAGTCGGATGGTAAATTGGGCTCCGTTGTTAATATTTTGAACAGTGATAAGACCGTCACAGTGGGATTCAATCATGGTTTTTGCCATATGTAATCCCAACCCCGTCCCATTTTTTTGATCTTTTGTGGAGAAGTAAGGATCAAATATTTTATCGATTATATCATCTTCAATGCCACCACCGTTATCATGAACGTCGATATATTGAAAGGACTCATCTTCTCTGCCCGTTAAGGTTATGGTAGGGTCTTTGACATGACGCTCTTTCAGTACCTCCTGAGCATTTTGCAAAAGATTCAAAAGAACTTGGGTTACTTCGTTTTTAAAAGTGCAAAATCCATTACTGGCATGGCTATGGCGGACAAAGGTGATACCGTTTTCTTTCAGAGAATTGTGCATGACTTCAATAACTTTGTCACCAATATCTTTTAAAAGAATTTTGCTTTTGGTTTTCCGCGGTTTGTAAAAATCATTGAAGTCATTAATGATTTCTGAAAGATCTTCCGCATGCTCTCCGATAGTCTGCATGGCCGTACGGATCTCGTGTTGATTGAGTTGATTGAGTTCAAGCATAATACGGATATTGGAAGTCACAGTTGAGATAACGGAAAGCGGTTGACGCCACTGATGGGCAATCATTTTGATAAGCTGGGCCATTTGAACATGACGATTTTGTTGAAAGATCAAAGCATCTTTGCGTTCATTTTCCAGCGTCAAAGAGGAGTTTTGTTTTTTGAGAAACTCTTCTGCTAAATACTCTTTAGTGATATCTTCAGTCAGTGAAAAGAGTTTATAGACATGATGATGAAAATCGTAGATTGGTATAAAGCAGGATTTGAAAATTTGAAGCTCTTTTTGGTTAGACTGAAAGGTGAAATGTTGCTCTTGGCCCTCTAATGCCTGATTGAAATGTTCTTCAAGCCTTTCATGGTCACTGTCATGGGCAAACTCCAAAAAGTGATGTCCTTTGGCTTCGAGTGCCGTTTTCAGACCTAAAAATTCTAAGGCCTTTTTGTTGGTTGTCATAATACGGCTTTCCAGATCAATGTCATACATGGCTACAGGTGCATTGTCGACAAAAAGTTCATAATATTGCTGTTGGATCTCAAACTCTTTTTCCAGATTCTCCAGGTGGGCTTTGAGATTGAGATTCTCTTTATGTAAAGCCTCTTGATCGGGTGTTATGGATTGTTTGGCATTGCCGGAAATATCCATGCTTGAG
>JBFHUP010000182.1:0-4400 GCA_041589975.1 Sulfurimonadaceae bacterium
AAAAAAAATATAAGTCAGATGCGGATTTGGTAGCATTAAAAACTAAACCGTTTGAAAAGTTGTTTGTGTAGGATGGGAATGAAAATACATTTTATAGGCATAGGTGGTATAGGGATCTCGGCGTTAGCTAAGTTTATGCTGGCTAAAGGGCATACGGTAAGCGGTTCAGATATGAAGGCTTCATTAATGACACAATATTTTATTGATCAAGGGTGTGATGTTAATATCGGTCATGATGCAAGCAGGGTTATCGATCAAGATCTCGTGGTCTATTCTGCGGTTGTGAAACCGAGTAATGTAGAGAGATCTCGTGCTGAAGAGCTGGGCATTGAGTGTTTGTGTCGACGGGATTTTCTGAAAAAAGTGGTAGCGGATCATGAGGTTTATGCTGTTTGTGGTGCTCACGGTAAAAGTACCACAACGGCTATTTTAGCCTCGATCATGAGTGGCTCAGCTCTTATAGGGGCAGAGAGTAAAAGCATCGGTTCCAATATGCGGTACAGCAGTGAAAATAACCGACTTTTGTTTGAAGCAGATGAGAGTGACAGCAGTTTTTTAAATGCTAATGCTCATGTAGCTATTGTTACCAATGCAGAACCCGAACATATGGAGTTTTACGGTCATGACGAAGAGAAATTTTATGATGCCTATCGTGCATTTTTAAACAATGCTCCCATTCGTGTTGTCAATGCCGAGGACCCTTTTTTGGCTACTTTGGATATCGAAGCTATTCGCTTGTATCCATCCAAGGATCTTGCGAATATTGAATTTATCCTCATAGAAGATGAACCGCATACCTCTTTTGATTTTAAAGAGCATGGGAATTTTGTTGTTTGGGGTTTTGGAGAGCATATTGCTATAGATGCTGCTTTGGCTATTTTGGCAGCACTGAATTCGGGTATGGATATCCATGAGATCAGAAACAATCTTAAAACCTATCAGGGTATTAAAAAGCGTTTTGATATTATCAGTAAAAACTCTACGGTTTTGATTGATGATTATGGGCATCATCCTACTGAGATCAAAGCCACCTTTGAATCTATCGTGGCCTATGCTAAACTTAAAGGGATCGATAAGATCACAACTATTTGGCAGCCACATAAATATAGCCGTACGATAGATAATTTAGAAGGTTTTCAAGGCTGCTTCGAAGGGACCCATGAGCTTGTGATCTTGCCTGTTTGGAGTGCGGGGGAGTCTAAGGTAGATATCGACTTCGAAAAGCTTTTTGCTCAATACCGCCCGCAATTTGTGGACCATGTTAAGCGTGACAACACCTATTTAAATTTATGTAAAGATGATGAAGTGGTATCAACGATCGATCAAGGTCTCATAGTTGGCTTTGGAGCAGGGGATATCACCTATCAGATGAGAGGAGAAATGTAATGCCTTATTTTTATATTGTTTTAGCCATTATCGTTTTGTTTGCGATCATGCATAAGTTTACAGAGTTTCAAATGCAGCAAAAAGTTGCCATCACTGTTGTAATGACGATTCTTTTAATAGCTTTTTATATCTATGAACAGGGTAATCGAAAAAGCAGCCGCAAGGGACTCGATCTGCGTTATGCCTTTGAGCAAGGTCAGACGCTGATCTGTAAAGATAGAGAAGTGCATAAAGATCTTTATAACTATGCTTCAAGAAGTTTTATCGGGAAAAAGGGGACGAAGATGCAAGGTAGTCCTCATATTGCCATAAGTGACTGCAAGATCAAGCCGTGAGTTCTTACGCTACATCCATGATCGATAAGCTTGATCTCCAGGCTTATATGCGAGGGTTTGAGAGTTTTTTGGCCCGTCCTAAACCTCTTTTTATAGAGGGAGATCAAAACCGCCACTTAGAGATGATCCAAGCCTTAGACAGTGTGGAGTTTAATCCGCCAAAGGCAACTGTTGATCTGATACCCTCGATTAACTTTTTACGTAAACAGGGTGTCATTACCTTGGATGTGATCTTTGAATTTGTTAAGATTATCCGCTATTTCAACTATCTAAAAACACTCTCACTGCCAGCAAAGTTATTTGATTTTATCGCTGACGTTCACGTCCCTGATGAGTTGCGGGAGATCTTGGATTTTTATCATGATGATGGTATGATTGATGACAGTTGTGATGAGACTTTGGCTTCCATTAACAGTTTTTTGGAAAAGACCTATAAAAACATCAGTGCTGATATGAATGCTCAGATGCAAAAAGAGTCAGTTCAAGAGTTTTTAGTTGATAGACAGGTGCATCTGCATCAGCATCAAGAAACTCTGCTTCTCAAGGCGGGATTTAATCGAACTCTTGAAGGTACTATCATCGGACGAAGTCCTGCAGGCTATTTTTATGTCCAGCCTAACAGTGTAGCAAAGATTAAAAAACAGTCAGAGCATTACATCCAAGAAAAAGAGACGCTGTTATACAGCTATGCCAAAAAGTTTTCATCCATAATGTTGACATGGTTGAGGTTTTTGGAGTTTGTTAATAAACGTTTTGATCTTTTAGATCACTATCAGGCCCGTGTCTGTTTTGCCCGAAGTAAGAACTACGAGTTTATTGGAGCTAAAAAAGAGGCCCCCTTGATCTTAGATCGTTTTTGCCATCCTGCACTCTCAAATCCTAAGCCGGTAACGATTGATGCCTCTAAAAATGTCGTGATGATAACAGGGGTTAATGCCGGTGGTAAGACAATGCTTTTAAAGTCAATTCTTACGGCGGTCTTTTTGGCTAAATATCTTTTGCCTATGAAGATTAGTGCCGCAACGTCATCAATCAAAAGCTTTAAAGAGATCGCAGCTGTTATAGATGATCCTCAAAATGTCAACAATGATATTTCTACTTTTGCCGGACGTATGCAGGAGTTTTCAAAGATGCTCTCCTTTAAAGGAGCACTTATCGGAGTTGATGAGATCGAACTGGGAACCGATAGTGATGAAGCAGCATCCCTTTTTAAAGTGATCTTAGAAGAGCTTATTGCCAAAGATTCGACCATCATTGTCACAACCCACCACAAACGCTTGGCAGCACTTATGGCAGATAGAGAAGATGTGACACTTATAGCAGCACTTTATGATGAGCTTAACCGTCAACCAACGTACGAGTTTTTACAAGGAAGTATCGGAAAGTCTTATGCTTTTGAAACAGCACTGCGGTATGGTATCCATAACAGTTTGGTTAAAAGAGCGATAGATGAGTATGGCGAGGATCAGGAAAAGCTTTCGGAGTTGATTGAAAAAAGTTCTGAGTTGGAAAGAAGTCTCAAAGCTAAACATAAAGAGATCGATGAACGCTTAGCACACATCAGTAAGCTGGAACAGGTGATCGAAGATGAAAGAGACTCTTTGCATAAAGAGGTGCAAGGAGCCAAAGGAGAACTTAGCCGTGCGTACTCTAAAGCGATAGGGGAGGCTAAACTCGCAGCTAAGGCTCATAAGCTTAAAGAGACTCATAGACATATGAATAAAGCCCATGAGAATCTTCCTAAAAAAGAGGCAAAGGTCATACGTAAAGAGGAACCGCTGCAAGTTAATGATCGTGTCCGATACTTGACCAATATCGGGGTGATCTCTGATATGGATAAAAAAAGTGCGATGGTAGAGTTTGAGTCGGGAATGCGTATGCGTGTCAAGCTGCATGAACTCACCCGTAGTAATGTTCCCAAACCGAAACCTAAAAAGGTTAAAATAAACAAACCAAAAGCGAGTAGCGGAGCACTTAAACTTGACCTGCATGGATTACGCAGTGAAGAAGCATTAGAAAAATTGGATCAATTTTTATCAGATGCTCTCTTGCAGGGCTGGGATGAAGTGTTGGTGTTTCATGGTATTGGTACAGGAAAACTTGCATTTGCTGTAAGTAATTACTTGAAGCAGCATCCTAGTGTTGTCTCTTTTAAAGATGCACCGCCACATATGGGTGGTTATGGAGCAAAAGTGATAACTTTATAGATTTTGGTTATAATAGTAAAACACAAGTGAGATAGTGTTAGAGAGGGTATGATGGAAAATTTACAAGAGTTGATCGAACTTGGCAGGAATTTAACAGTCTTATATGTAGAGGATGATGAACGTCTTCGACAAGAGACACATAAGATGCTCGCTCGCATTTTTAAAAACATTGTTGTAGCTGGTGATGGTAAAGAGGGCCTTCAAGTTTTTAAAGACAATGATGTGGATATGGTTATCACAGATATTGAGATGCCGGTTATGAATGGCCTTGAGATGACGAAGTTCTTGAAAAAAGAGGATCAAGAGTGTCCTGTTGTGGTAGTCAGTGCTTATACTGATGTGAACTACTTCTTGGAAGCCATTGAATACGATGTTGATTATTATGTACTCAAACCTGTTAATACTCAGAAATTCTTACAAACACTCTATCTCGTATGTCGTCGTATTGAGGACAAAAATATAGCCTTAGCCT
>JBFHUP010000183.1:0-4381 GCA_041589975.1 Sulfurimonadaceae bacterium
CGAAAGAGCATGCATAAGCGTTGACTTTCCACTACCCGAAACCCCAATGATCGCCATCGACTCTTTAGGAGCCAAATCAAAACTGACATCAGAAAAAAGAGGATAATCAAAAGTATGAGAAAGATTTAAAGCTTTGAGCATGAATGACCTAAATATAAAAATTAAAAATATGATATCTAAAATAAAATTGTAAGAGATTAAAACGAAAAGATTATGAAATAAAAAATAAAGAAGGTAAACAACTCAATAAAACATTGATGTCTAACCAGATAGGAGCTAGCGACGCTGAGACCTCCGCTGAGGAGAACCCAGTGTTAACGTAACTAAAGGGGCTTTTGCTCCTTGAGTGTATTTAAAAAGGTAGATGCACAATGGCTTTATTAAGCCATCTGTGCCGCTACTTCCGCAGCGAAATCTTCCTCTTTCTTCTCAATACCTTCACCCACTTCTAAACGCACAAAAGCAGAGATAGATGCCGTACCACCAGCCGCTTTACCAGCTGCTTCAACAGCTTGTGCTACTGTCATAGAGTCATCTAAAACATAGTTTTGATCTAAAAGAGCTTGCTCTTTATCTAAAGTCGTGTTATCTTGGATAAAACGAGCCAGTTGACCTGGAACGATTTTGTCCCAAATTTGCTCTGGTTTACCTTGCTCTTTTAAAGCTGCTTTGATATCCGCTTCAGCTTGTGCTAAAACATCATCAGTAAGTTGAGCCATAGAGATATATTGAGGAACGTTAATAAGTGGCTTTTTAAGACGAGCCAGCTCTTCGTTCTCTTTTTTGATCGCTTCGATACGACCTTTAGTCTCTGCTTCTACATAATCAGCATCAAAATCTTTATAAGATAATGTTGTTGGTTTCATCGCAGATGCATGCATCGCAACGTTTTTAGCAGTATCTACCATTTTTGCTGCCGTTGCTGCGGAGTCACACTCGATTGCAACGATAACACCGATACGCGTGTTAGAGTGAACATAACCGTTAACGATTGTGTTTTCGTTTGCTGAAAGTGTTGCTAAACGACGAACTTCGATTTTTTCACCGATTTTTGCAACAGCTTCATCAAAATATGCAGAGAATGCTTTACCATCGATCTCTGTCTCACGTAAAGCTTCTGATGTATCCGCATTGGACTCAAATACTTGAGAAACTGTTTTAGCGACCAAATCTTTAAAACCGTCATTTTTAGCAACAAAGTCAGTCTCAGAGTTTACTTCCACTAAAGAAGCCGTTTTAAAGTCATCTGCAACTTTAAAACCGATAGAACCTTCAGCTGCAACACGATCCGCTTTTTTAGCAGATTTAGCTACACCACGTTCTTTTAACCACTCCATAGCTTTTTCCATGTTACCATCGTTTTCAGTTAACGCTTTTTTACAGTCCATCATTGGAGCGTCAGTTGCCTGACGTAATTCTTTAACCTGTGCTGCTGTAACTGCCATGATTATGCTTCCTCTACTGGAGTATCAGCTTCTGCTGCTGCTTCTTCTTGTGCTTCAGCTACAACTTCAGCTACCTCTTCTTCGCTAGCCGGAACCTCTTCTTCTGGTTCAGCAGACATTGCACGACCTTCAGTAACAGCCTCAGCCATCTCTGAACAGAAAAGTTGAATCGAACGGATCGCATCATCATTACCTGGGATTGGGTAAGTGATAACATCCGGGTCACAGTTTGTATCAAGTGGTGCTACAACTGGGATACCAAGTTTGTTAGCTTCTTTAACTGCAATGTGTTCTTTAACAGCATCAACTACAAATAGCATATCTGGTAATTTCTTCATGTTACGGATACCACCAAGATATGCTTCTAGTTTAGCTTTAGTACGAGTAAGCATTAGAGCTTCTTTTTTAGTAAGAAGTTCCATTTGACCGCTCTCTTGCATTTGCTCAATGATCTCTAGTTTACGAATAGATTTTTGAATTGTTGGGAAGTTTGTAAGCATACCACCTAACCATCTGTTATCAACGTATGGTGCATTACATTTAATAGCTGCTTCTCTTACTGCCGTACGAGCTTGTTTTTTCGTACCAACAAATAGAACTGTCTTACCTTCTGCAGCTGCATCACGTACCACAGTGTAGGTATAACGGAAAAAACGTAAAGTTTTTTGTAAATCAATAATATAGATATTTTTACGAACACCGAAAATGTATTTTTTCATTTTTGGGTTCCAACGACGTGTTTGGTGACCGAAATGTACACCACACTCTAGTAAGTCTTTCATAGTTACCATAATAATTCTCCTATAGCGATATGCTGTTTATGGTTTGTGCCTCGATATCTTCTAGCAGTGAACTGCAACCATTTTAGGATAGATATCTGTGTATTTTTTCTGCACTCTTTTTACAGAAAATATTTTTAAGCTCGCAATACTATCCATTTTTTGCTTTTCGTTTCCTTATATACCCAAGCTATATCGGCAATTCTTAACTTACGTTTTACATTTTCTTATAGCTCAATCTCTGAGGCTTTAACGATTAATTTATAAATGATTGGTTACTATAGCCTCAATTTTCTATAGGATTATTGTTTACTACAAGGGGAATATATGCGTTATTTATTATCGATTGCCTTACTTTTGCTGGGCCTTTCATCACTTCATGCCGCAACGTTTTTGGAACGTTTTAATGCGTTGGAGCAAGATATTCAAAACATCCAAGATGAAGTCAAAGCTCTGAAAAAAAGTCAAGGCCCATCCAAAGGTTCTGATACTCAAGGCTTAAAAAAAGATATTGAAGCTTTAAAAAAAGAGCAAACAGCGATCAAGAAGCAACTGGGCAAGTCACCTGCTTCCACAGCTTCCAAAGAGGCAATGGGTGATGATGACCTCGATGAGATCCAAGAACAGCTTGATGATATCAGTAAGAGCTTAAGTGATATCAGAAAATTCACCAATGGCAACCATATGAAAATCACTGCTGACTTTAGATCCTCCGTAGATCATTTGGATTACCGTATGGCCAACGGTGACCAAAAAGGAAACAACGGGGTTTTAAGCAATCGCTTGTGGATTAATATGAAATATAAAGCGACACAAAATATCAGTTTTACAGGACAGTTGGCTTATAACAAAACTTATGGTGCCCGCAGTGGTACCGGTACTTTTGCACAGTATGACCAATTTGACTGGATTGCCAATGAAAAAGCAACCTCTGATGACATCGTACGTGTTAAAAAAGCCTATTTCTTTTATGCCAACCAAACCTTTGCAGGTCTCAAAATGCCTTGGACCTTTAGTATCGGTCGTCGTCCTTCTACCAATGGTCATTTGGCACACTTTAGAGAAGATGATGAACCATCTTCTCCAATGGCACACTCTATCAATGTCGAATTTGATGGATTAAGCAGTAAATTTGACATCAGCAACTACACAGGCATCAATGGTCAATATATTAAATTTTGTCTTGGTCGCGGAGGCACCAATGCAGCAGAATCACTTTCAGGCACACCATATGCGACCACACCGGGTGATGTCAAAGATATTGACCTCATGGGGGCGATTATCTCACTTTATAATGATGGTCACTATTCACTAACAACGCAAACCTATCATGCTAAAAACCTCATTGATGTTAACGGAACAACCAATCCAGCTTTTGAAAATGTAGGAGATTTGTCTAGCTTTACAGCCAACTTTGTTGCAGAAGGTATCGGGGAAGAGGGGTCAGATTTTTTGTGGAGCAAATGGCTGGGACAATTTTTGGATAACACTATCTTCTTTGTCAGTTATGCAACTTCACAAACCCGCCCTTACGAAAATGGAACCATGCTGGGATCAACAGATGATAAAGTGGGTAAATCTTACTGGGTAGGTCTTAATATGCCGACACTCTCTGAAAAAGGTCGATGGGGGCTAGAGTATAACCATGGTGACAAATATTGGAGAGCCATTACCTATGCAGAAGACACTTTAATCGGTTCCAAAGTTGCAGCTCGCGGTGAAGCGTATGAGATCTACTGGACAGAACCCTTTGCTAATGATGTTATGAGTTGGCAACTACGTTTCACTTATATCGATTATAAATATACAGGCAGTAATGGCTTCTTTGGTGGTAACGCTTTGGGAACTACAGGTACAGGTACGCCATTTACAATGGCTGAAGCGATTGCAGGTGGTAATGGAGCCAATGTTGTGGATAGAGCTGCGGATTTGAGGTTTTATTTACGCTATCGCTATTAATACGCTCTAGGAGCAACACCACACTTTCGCTTTAGCGACGGTGGTGTCGGCATTTAGTGCCAGAAGCCCCTAGACCTACGCTAACGCTGAGTTTGCTTCGGCAGCAGGCCCACGCGGCTAGCCGCTTAACGGTTTGACATCAATGCTCTGTTTTGATTGTTTGACTACTTTGTTTTGAAAATTATAGTTATCGTTTGA
>JBFHUP010000184.1:0-4370 GCA_041589975.1 Sulfurimonadaceae bacterium
AGTTGAGACTCTTTCGGTAGAGGTTAAAAAAGGTGTCACAATGCATCAACATATTGATGGATTCACTGACAGACATGAATTGGTTTTAAAAGCTAAATCATTGATGCCTAAACGAAGCAGGCGTTCCAATAGTTCAATTTAAAAACAATAGTGGAGATTACCTTATAGAGAAGGTTTGTGAGAGTTTGGAATAGGGCAGTGTATGAGTTCTGATGTATAACGCAGTTTCCTATTCCTGTGTTTTGGGGTTTAAACATAAATCTATAGAGAAAGGGCATGATGAAAAATATAGATCATATAGAGTGCGTAATGACACTTGAGTGCAACGAACACTCTCTTATCAGTACTGTTACTTTGACAAACACACAAAAGAGATCATATTTTATTGACACGCTGCTACTTCCACAAAAAAAGATGAAGAAGAGGCTGTTTAGTGTCTTGGACAAAACAGGTGAACCTGTTCCTTATTTAGGTGTGTTGATGAAGCCTGTTCAAAATATTGAAAGCTTCTATGAATTGGGATCGGGATGCAGTGTGACAATCGACGTTGAACTAAATAAATATTATCAAATTAAATCAGGCAAGAGCTATACTGTGAGATACAGTGCATATAACAGTTTGCACCCAAGTTGCAATGAGATTCATAAAATCACTTCAGACTTTGTCACCATGATGTGTGATTAAGCCGTACAGTGCAATAAGTAGCAAGTCATATAAATGGTGTGCTTTTACGTCAAAGTTACTTTGATCCTATTTGCTTACAATGACCTATGAACTATTTAGCCCATCTAGCCTTGTCATACCACAATCAACAGTATCTCGTAGGGAATTTTTTGGCGGATTTATCGACAAGACAGGAAGTTGAGACTCTTTCGGTAGAGGTTAAAAAAGGTGTCACAATGCATCAACATATTGATGGATTCACTGACAGACATGAATTGGTTTTAAAAGCTAAATCATTGATGCCTAAACGAAGCAGGCGTTATGCGGGCATTTTATTAGATCTCTATTTTGATCATCTGCTTATTGTCTATTGGGATGAGTTTTACGAACACTCTTTGGAGAACTTTATATCGTTTTCTTATGATGTTTTACAAAGACATGAACACTTTTTCCCAAAAAAGGCTCTTGTTTTTAGTCAACGTGTAAGAAGTGTTGATCTATTAGGGACTTATAAAAATATCACAGGTATTAAACAGGCCCTTTGCGGTGTTGACAAAAGACTTAAACGACCCGTGGGGCTTAATCATTTGTTAGATGATGTTTTAGTACATAAAGAGATCATTGATCCGTTGTTTGTATGTTTTTATAAGGAACTAAAGGCATTTGTCGAATCACAATTTAGGTGAAAATATAGTCTAAATAAGCTATACTGTGTTACCATTTTTTTAAGGATAGCAATGTCTTTTTATAGATATTTTATTTTTTTAACCGTTGTGGCTTCATGTGCTTTTGCCACTCCTGAGATTAAAATTCTTACGCACTCGCCTAGTATCAATAAAGGGGGTTCCGCTTTGGTTATATTTAAAGCGAGCGGCAATCCCATCAAAGAACTTTATATTGAGACATCATCAAAAAAACAGTTTCAGGTTGCACCCTTTGTTAAAGAGGGTTATTTTATCGGATTAATTGCCTGGCCATTTAAAGTGAACAGCTTTGAGGCTCATATCATCGCCATTGATGACAAAGGGGAACGAAGTCAACGCATGATACCCTTTGTCGTTAAGAATCGAAGGTATCGAGTTCAAAGAATAAAGTTTGCCAAACGTTTAAAACAAAATGTTGCACAATTTTCAGAAAATTTTGAAGAGTTACAAAAACTAAGCCATGCGACATTGCAGCTGCAGAAAATGGCAACTGTTATGAAAAGTCGTGATGATCAGCGTATCTCAAAGGTGACATCAGAAGTTTTAGAACACCAAATAGATAGATTTGAAATAAGCCCTTTTTGGCCTGTGAAAGATGTGAAAATTGTGGATACTTTTGGAAGTAAAGTCTATTTTTACGGAAATAACAGGCGATTGGCTCATTATAATCATCTGGGTATCGACTTTGTTGCTGCAAAAGGGGCTGATATTAAAGCTTCTGTTGCAGGTAAGGTTGTGTTTGCAGAGTTTAACGGACTGTATGGCAATCAATTAATATTGTCACATGGTTTGGGGATCTATACAGCATATGCAAACTGTTCTAAACTTTTGGTAAAAAAAGATTCAGAAGTTAAAAAAGGGGATATTGTGGCAAAAGTAGGTCAAAGCGGCTTTGCAGCTTTTCCCCACCTCCACTTCAGTGTCCATGTTCAAGGCGTAGCCGTACGCCCTAGAGAGTGGATGGACCGTCACTGGATCGAAAAAAATATCTATGCCGTTATGGAAAGAGCCCAAAAGGAGCTTAAATAAAACCTTACGCAATATTTAATTAGAAGAGTCTCTCTAGTGAAACCTGGAAAAAAATAGTTACTTATCGTTATGCTTTATGGTGTATTCTTGAAAATAAATAGAGAGATGTTCTTTTTGATAAAGTATTGTGGTACATTATTTTTAAACAATTAAGGGAATTAAGTGATGAAAAAAACAATATTAATATCGTTATTGCTACTCATTGGTTTTGTAGTTACGGGTTGTGGAGTGAAATATCGTTCCGGAGAAGTTAGATCATTATATGAACCTATCAAAGTAGATAACGTTGAAAAGAATCAAGGTGCATTGATTAAGGTGGTACAAAACTTTATAATCAATAGGGTAGATAATAGAAGTATTCCTGGGGATTTCTCCATGGAAAATAGATTCAATCAAAATGTATATTCGCTGATTGTTAAAGAAGGTAAGCACTCAATTTGGGCTAAACTGTATCTTTCTGGATATTATCCACAAAATGCATACTTCAATGACGTTGAATATAAAGCAAATCATGAGTACATTATAGATTATTTTGTAGCTAACCATAGAGTTTATTATTGGGTAAAAGATGTAACTGATAATAAAGTTGTCTACGGAACAGAAAAAACTGAAAAAGATTTTGAAGAATCGTAGTTCAAATATTAATTATCTCTCGATGAAAAAATAAGATATAAAAATCTTAATATTATCTTATTAGATAAGTTTCATCTAAACTAACTTAGAAGAAGTCATGTCCGATACGAGCGGCTAGACTTTTTCCATTAAGCGTTAATTCTATCTCTTCTTGCTCATTTGTCGTGACTAACTCATTTCGCATCATGGCATTGGTGATGGTTTTAAACTCTACTTTGGAGAGATCACAATACTCTCTTAGTGTTGAAGTTGCGATAAACTCCAAGCGTGCCAAAACGTAAAAAAGTTTAAGTGCATTACGATACTTAAAGACCTCTGGGTAGTTATCCAAAATATTTAAGATTTTTAGCGTTCGAAGAATATCGCTCTCTTCTAAATCATAACGTGTGAGTTCCAATTCACTGTCAAGTTCAGCTAGAATCTTTTGCTCTTGGATAGTCGTATCAACTCGAGTGGCTGTCCCGCTTAGATGGATACTTTTTGCCGCATCGATCTTTGCTCTGATTTCTTCATTATAATTTTTCATGCTTTACGAAAAGCAAAGGACGTACCAAACTCTTTTGGCACCCATATTTTAGGACTTTAGTTGTGGTTTTGTAGAAATGTGCTTAGGGCAGTGTCCATGGTTTTGATATGGTGTAGTGTCCATGCTTTGAGATTGCCTTCGATATAGGCCGCGATAGCTTGTGGGTCTTGACGCTGCCCAAAGTACTGGATGATATGTTCCAGCTCATGCAGTTGTCTGTCATGTTCAGCTTTATGTTCGTAATAGCCTTCAAAATTATGCTTTTGCATCAGTTTTTCTTCTTGGTTGAAGTGCGTTTTACTATGCTCCAGAAGTGTTAGCAGATGCTCGGTTATTGCAGGAAGATCCTGTTTATTGACGGCATCAAATAAGGCATTGATATAAATCATCTCTTCGAGGTGCAGATCATTAAATATTGGCTGTGACAGCATAGGCAACTCTTCTTGAATGATCACAATGTCTCCTTTATCTTATTCATGGAAGTATTATACACAAGTGTTTAAAAAAAGAGATCATCAAGATCTGTTTCAGAGATCGCTTCAGACATATGCGTAGCTTGTTTTATGGTAGCCAAATCTGATGAGAGTGAAGCATAAAAGTGCTCTTCATGCAGATTGTGATTGGATAAGAGTTTAAACTCAAACCATTTAGAAAGTTCTGTGATAAAGGCTTTGATCAATGGTGTGATGTTTGAGTTGATATCGCAATTATAGACGATGTAGACACCCTCTTTAGCTGTTTTGATAATGTTTTGTTCGAGTTCATTTTGTGCATTCATCAAGGTGAGTATGTAGATACATTTTGAAAGTATGGTA
>JBFHUP010000185.1:0-4331 GCA_041589975.1 Sulfurimonadaceae bacterium
GACAAAGTCCCTCCACTTACGCTAACGCTGTGTTTGCTGTCGATAAAACATTTAGTGTTTTACATGCCCTCCCACTTTAGTGGGTGTCAGCAGCAGGCTCACGACGTAAACGTCTTATTAATTTCTTGTAATTTTACAAGATGCAACTGAACACAAAAAAAGTTTTTTAGGCTAATTCAAGAAGCCAAGCAACTACATAATTTTTTGAATGTATCACCGCAAAAGAGCTAGCGACGCTGGGCCCTCCGCCGAGGAGGACGCAGCGTCATCGTAGGGTAAGGGGCTTCGCCCCTTTAGCGTATGATTAAAACTGAATATTCGGACGAATAATCAACCTATCCGTATCAACACCCTCTGTCTTGAGACTACCCCGATATTTATCAGGTCCCTGATAGAGATAACCCAGTCCAAAGTTAAGACCCAGCTTTTTACCCCACCACTCTACAGGAAACTTCTTTTCAAAATAAAGAATATGCTCGATCGGATTGTAGCCGTTGATATCAAAGGTAGATTTTACTTCAATGGCTGAGTTGTTTAAAATAGATAACGCATCACTTTCAAAATCAAGTCGGCTGCGTCTAAAACCGATATAGACTGAATCCGTCACATCTCTGTTTTCATGCAGTTTCATACCGATACGATAGGACCATTTGAGTTTATAATCGGTTAAAGGGCGAGAACCCAAAATCTTCAGTTCGACCTCATAAGATTTGTCATTGACTAAAACATTCTCTTTGATATGCTGATCTGAAAAAGAGAGCAAAAATCCTGAGTAAGCTCTGTTTCCCCCTGCTTTAAGAGCACCGGGTTCTGTAAATTTTACGGTGTTTCCGATAAACAAAGAGGCCGCATAAGGAACATCAAAACCGGCTGTAATTGCATCAACCATATTGATACCCTCTACCGTACTATCTTTATAAAAGTCACGCTCTTGATCTTTTAGATAGACACCTAAAAGCGGCATCGGATTGACACTAAGCTCAAAAATAATAAATCGCGGCGGAAAAGAGTTTTTCAAAAGATCGTAATAGATCTGCATCTCACTTTTATCCTTGGCATTAGGAACCGGTGTATCGGTTAACGCAAAGGTCCATGAGATATTAGAGTAGTAGGCATCGAGCTCTATTTCAAACTCTACGCCAGGCTCTTTCTTTTTGGCTTGAGGTTTGACACTGCTATTTGTATCAAGCGGAACCTGCTTATAAGCTTGCAGCTCAAAACCGATATTTTTACCGATCAAACGACGTACCAACTCCAAATCTTTCTGATCGATCGCATGCAGTGTGGCCTGTTTATGTTTCGAAGCATCAAGTTTTTGTGCCAATAGCCACGCAATAACTGCCTCTTGTTTATAAAGCACGGCTTGACTTAAAAGTGTCTCGCCTTTTTTGGTTTTATAATTGACAGAAGCTCCAGCACGGATTAAAAGCTTCAGGCCTTCCAGATCTCCCTTGCGTGCCATGAGCAGAGGAAGTTGTTTGATGGAGAGATCAAACGGTGTTCCCGCCTCAACCAACAGCTTTAAAGCTTTATGATCTTTTTGTTTCACAGCGACTTTAAGATAGTAGGCCTCTTTATAGCGGGCACCTTTGCCCATAAGCAACTTAATAACATCATACCTCTTTTGCCGCAGTGCAATCTCTAAAGGTGTACCAAGATGGCTATCTTTGTAATTAATATCAGCCCCATGATCAATCAAGGATTCAATGAGTGATACCGGAGCATAGTTTAAGGCAATACTTAAGGCATTAAGATCACCGCTTTGGGGAAAAGTGAGACCTTTGTGCAGCAAAAAAGCAACACTGGTATAAGCCCGCTTAAGCAAAAGGTCATAGATTAACCCCCGCTTTGAAAAGCCCAAAGCATCAGGCAATGCAGTACCCTTTTTAAGAAGCTCTTTAACCTTGGGTATATCCTCTGCGAGCAAAGCCTTCTCAATATTTAAAAGCTCTGGATCTTTCGCTGGGGCACTGTACAACAAGGTTCCCAAATAGAGGACCGCGATAAAAGAGATTAAGATTTTCATAGCAAAATTCTACAAAAATCTCACTAACAAAGAGCTAAATACAAGAGCTAAAAGTCGAAGATCTCATCCAGGCTGCAACTGTCACCTTCTTGGAGACTATCATCATAAAGTTCCAAGGTCACTTTTAACTGAGCAAGATCCGCCGTAAAAGAGGCGTCCATAAAATCTACCCGTTCACATCCGTCCACAAAAAGCATCGTTAACCACGTTTCCAGATTACTTATCATCCCTTGTAAAAAGGTACGCATTACATCAGGACGGTCTAAACACTCTTTAGTATATAAAGAGAGAATGACTGAGGTCTCAGCCACAACATTGCTAACCACTCGCATCTGACTGTAAAGACGTGTCATTGAAGAAAAATAGGAAAGAGCGGAACGGTAATCATTGAGTTCTGTTTCTGTAAAATAGGGAAAAATCGATCGATACTGCCGTTCCTGCATCTTTTCGATGATATTGGTTAATTCATCCAAATCATCTTGTTTGATAAATTTAAACACAAAAAGCTTTTTCTTTGGTGTATCAATCGTTTTTGATTGATGATCAGGCGTGTAATATCTTTTCTTGATATCATAAATCACAGACTTTTTCTCAAGTCTAAAAGGAAAATCATGTTGCTGCAGTTTGTTGATCAGTGTATCTTTAATCGCTTGGATATTAGTTTTAAGTTTAACAACAAAGTTATTTTCCGTCTCAAAGATAAAAATAGTCACTTTTGTATTCAGAAGATGCTTATGATCTAAAAGCAAATTATAAAGGCGTGCAAAACGGTCATATATAATCTTTTCACGCTGAATATTGAGTCTAAAGATCATAAAAGACCACAGATCATCAAGATCACGTTCTGAGGCTATTTTAAATTTGGTGTAATAACTATACTTTTCTTCTTGCATGATAAAATTGTACTCAATAGTGTTCCTAAGATTTATTTCACTATTGTACTAAAGCCAGGGTATCAGAATGGTTACAAAAAGCTTACTTTTTAAACAATTTCTGTTCTTTTTGACTGTCGCTTATTAAAATTAGGTGCTGAAAACTCTCTTTTCTGATCCCATTCAAAGCCATGCTCTTTTAGAAACTTCGGAATAGTTCTGCCTTGAACTTGCATCACATCCTTCAGAAGTGTTTCGCCGACTATCTGGGCTGCATGTCCTTTATCTATCATATAATCATAAAGCAACTGGGCAAAACGATCCAGTGAAATTTTCCACGTTGATTGCGTTGTCTTATAAGCCCAGTCGCTAAAGTCTAAAAAGTTTTCAAAGGCATCATCGCCAAACAGAAGATCCACACTCTTTTTAAAATTGCCGCTGTTATAGGCAATATCCCAAAAACGGGCAAAACGTTTCATCCTTTGGATCTCGCTAAAGCAAACATCTTTGGTAGACAAAATATCGTAAGGCGGAATATCCGAATAGACCATCTCATAAGCTCTGTCATGGCGATCGATCGTAGTACCCGACAGCTTTTTTAAAATACCTATTTGAATCTCACATGAGACCATTGCTTTGAGTTCATTGAGATTACGTCCGAAACTTTTCAGATCTTCACCCGGCAGGCCCACGATGAGATCCACATGCATATGCACTTGGGTCTCTTGTTCTAAAAAACTAAGGTTCTCTCGTATCTTTTGAAGTTTTAAAGGTCGGGAGATATTTTCAGAGATCTCAGGATTAAGGGTTTGAATCCCCACTTCCAGCTGTAGACTCTCAGGCGGAAACAGGGCGATCTTATTTTTGATGCTTTCGGGAAAATGATCGGGAATCACTTCAAAGTGGGCAAAAAACTTCTCCTCTTTGTCCAAAAAAAAGTCCAAAATCTTGTTGGCAAATCGCATATTGAGATTGAAGGTACGATCAATAAACTTAAAGTTTCGCACCCCCCGAGCCCAGAGCTTTTCAAACGCTTCTAAAAGTCGATCGATATCAAAATTTCTAACCTTCTCATCAATACTTGAGAGACAAAATTCACATAAAAACGGACACCCTCTGCTTGCTTCGACATAGATATATCGGTTAGAGATATCCTCATCACTGTAATACGCATAAGGAAGTTCTAGAGTAGCAAGATCTGCCATGACAGGTCTGATAATGCTCTCTTGGGGCTCTTGGTTGTTTTGTATCTCTTTACACAGTTTATAAAATGCCGTGTCCCCTTCACCTTGGATGACAAAATCAGCCCGATCATAATTGACTCTAAAAGGGGTGTAACTTACTTCCGGACCACCTAAGATCACCTTCGTAGCAGGAGAGACTTTTTTGATTACTTCTAATAGTTCATGGGTTTGTGTCGCATTCCAGATGTA
>JBFHUP010000186.1:0-4326 GCA_041589975.1 Sulfurimonadaceae bacterium
ACTTTAGGAACCGGACAGCCGATATTAAAATCAATACAATCGATATCAGGTACGTCATTTAAAACCTCTACAGCTTTTCGTACCACTTCGGTTTCGGCACCTGCGATCTGAACGGAATAAGGGTCTTCATTATCAGCCCGCTCAAGCATACGCATCGTTTTAGCTGAACCGTGAGCCAAGGCATTGGAACTGATCATCTCTGAAACTGTCAGATCTGCTCCAAATTTTTTAACAACCGTACGTAATGGAAGATCCGTAAAGCCCGCAAGCGGAGCTAGGACATAAAGGGGGTTATCGAAGCTTATTAAGGACATGCCGTTGTGGTAAACAGATCGATATTACAAGAGTAATCCGCATCTTTCAGGGCAATAAAGGCACGATATTTAGGGAAATCATCATCTCCAAAGTTTTCCAGCATCTCTCTTGCTTTGTCAACCATCTCAAGGTCTAAAAGCGTATATAAAATAGCTTCACTGACATCAAATCCCTCTTCTGCTAAAGTCTCAAAAAGCTTCATTCGCTCTTCTGGAATCAGTACCGAACGAACCGCCATGGCGATTTCAATGAAACCTAGCTGGTTAATATCTTGCGTAACACTACGAGAGAGCGTGAGAATATCATCGAGAGTCAGTTCCAGTCGGTTTTCTGTATCGCTGGCACGGCGGGTAATCTGTAACAGACTGCGAATAGATACAAATTGTTTATATTTCAAAATACCTTGAATATCAGCCGTTGTTGCAAAACTGGCATACGCCTCTTTATTAGTGGCGTCATCATAATTTGAAGAAGCATTTAAAATTTTTTCCGGTGTTGGGGCATCACTATGCAGACGGTTTTTGGCATTTTGAATCATCAATGGATTATCTTTCGACAAAGAGAAGCGTTTCAGATCTGCAACTTCACCCGCTTGAAGTTTACCAATCTCTTCAAATACCGCCTGAATTTTTTCATTATCTTCAATAACGGCATCAGCTTTGGGCGTCATCTGAGTGCTGGCAACCAGATCACCCAAAAGCCTATAACGAGGTGTTTTGTACTCATAGGTACGCTCTTTATGAAGATAAGCATTATAAAATGCATCTTTGAGTTTTTCAAAGTCTCTTTCGTAGTTACGAAGGCGAAAATAGCCTTGAATATTAGATACTGACATCAAAACTACATTGATCAGATAAAAAACCAATAAAGGCACGGTTACCCATATAGCTATAGGATAAGCTGTAAAATGGATTCCAAAAATATCTAAGGCTACAGTTTCCGTAGTGATAAAGAAGTAAACAAAATTACCTAAAAGCACTACAAACAATAGTGTGAACAATGTATAAAATTTAAGTGTCATAGCTAACCTTTATTCGCCGTTTTTCTCAACTATCTCTCTACAATCGATACAATATTTAGCGTGAGCTTTTACTTTGAGACGGTGGATACCAATAGGCTCTTCACACATCTCACAAATACCGTAAGTACCCTCTTTTATACGAATTAAAGCATCTTCAATCTCATGAAGCTCTAAATCTTGCTGCATACCAATAGCACTTTCAACCAAGTTTTCATTACTTGCTGCGGCATAATCACCTTCGTCGTTTAACTCCATATCTTGAAGCTGATCTAATTCATGCTCAACTTCATTGATATTCTTTTCAATCTGTTCTTTACGTGATCTTAGGATCTCTTCAAAGAACTCTATTTCATTAGCGTGCAACTCAATTCCTTTTATTTATGATAGGGATGATTTGTCAAGATACTAAAACCTCGATAAATCTGTTCAAGTAAAACAACCTTGGCGATCTTATGACTCATGGTCAATTTTCCTAAACTAATCGTTTTATCACTTTTGTCAATAAATTCATCTTCAAAGCCGTAAGCTCCACCGATGAAAAAATTTATCGACATTTTATCACTAAGAAGCTTACTAAAATCAAAACTGTCGATTAATTTTCCATCAGGATGTAACATTATGTTGTAATTTTTAGTTAAATAAGGTTCAAAAGCCTCACTGTAAGAGTGTTGAGCAATTTCTGATCCCTGTGTCTGTGCCGCTGCAATTTTTTTGTTGAATATAACAATATCTTCTAATTTAGCATGTTTGGAGATCAGTTTTGTATACTCTTTTCTTATAGGTTCGTAGTGATCATTCTCTTTTTTTGCAATGCTGAGGATATTAATTTTCATAAATATCACTCCCGACTACCAGATAAGTTACATACTTAAAAGTGTCACTTAACTTCACACCTCCAATCGCTCCGACTGGATGTTTTGACATTTTGGCTAATAAATCCAGCTGATCACCCAATCTATTTGGCACATCTTTTGTAGATGTAGCCCGAAATGCACCCAAACCAATATAATCTAAATCAAGCTCATTGGCCTCTAAAATCTCTGCTTCATTATGTGTTGAAATTCCCAACATCTTATCTTGACCGATCAAGTCTCTCACTTTACTAACAGCTTCTTGAGTATTATCTGCATATCTTAGAAGATCTTCTTGGCCTAAGTGAATACCGTCACACTCTTGTATAAGATCAAGATGATCATTGATGATTAATGTTTTGTTCCAAAGTTGGCGTAGTTTTTGAAGTTCTTGTTTAATGATAATTTTCGTGGCGTTTTTGTTGCGGTATTGAATAATAGAAGCGTTATGCTTATTACACAGTGCGACAAATGCTTCTAAGCCAACACCCCTCTTTTGAAGGGTTGTTGCATCACATAAAGCATAAAGTTTCATCGCTACTTAACGATTTCCTGTCATCATAGTCAGAAGATCACTCAAAGTCTTTTTCATATCATTACGGTTAACGACCATATCAATAGAACCTTTTTCAAGTAAAAACTCGGCTCTTTGAAATCCGTCAGGTAGATCAGAACCGATTGTCTGCTTAATAACACGGGCACCGGCAAAACCGATCAAGGCTCCTGGTTCGGCGATGATAATATCTCCCAGCGTTGCAAAAGAGGCTGACACCCCTCCCATAGTAGGATCCGTAAGCACCGAGATATAAGGAAGCTTTGCCTGACCAAGTTTGGCTAAAGCTGCTGAAGTCTTACTCATTTGCATCAACGAAAAGGTTGATTCTTGCATTCTAGCCCCGCCTGAAGCAGAAAAGATAATGAGACCTTGCCCTTTTTCTATAGCACGATTCACGGCACGAACAATCTTTTCGCCCTCAACTGAGCCCAAGCTTCCACCCATAAAAGAGAAATCAAAGATAATAACCTGAGCCTCTTTACCATGAATTTTCATCTCACCAGCAACAACAGATGACGAACGGCCTGTTTTAGAACGCCCCTCTTCGATACGTTTTTTGTAAGATTTTTTATCCACGAATTTAATAGGATCAATAGGTACAAGATTCTCATCATACTCTACAAATGATCCAGTGTCTGCAAGTAAAGTGATACGCTCTTTAACACCGATACGCAGATGAAAACCACATTTAGGGCATACATAGTTTTGGTTTTCAACCTCTTTGTAATACATCAGAGCCTGGCACGATTTACACTTAATCCAGTGAGATGGTGCTTCATTTAGCTTTGGTTGTATCTGTTGCGGTTTTTTACCTGTAAAAAGGTCCATTAAACTCATTGTAACTCCCCTAAAACGATTGCCTTGACACGCTGTAAAATAGCTTGATCATAAGCAATAATAATCATATTGTCAGACTCATATCGGTATAAATCTTTGGTTATAAAAAGGCCCGCTTCCAAATCAAACCTACGTCTAGGACCTAAAAAAATCATAAATTTTGCATCATAGGCGTAGACGAGAGATAGGGCGACAGCACCCGGACTGCGAAATTTTAACTTACTTTCTATTAATTTGTCTATTATTTTAGGAAAAAGAGCAGATTTTTCAAAAATACCGACTTTGGCATGGGGGTTTATCTCAAGTTTTTGTGTCTTGGCATGATATAAAGAGGCCTTTTGCGGTTCACCCTCTTCAACTTTATAAATAACATCACCATTAGCAAGATTACAAACCAGAGCCGCAATGGTCTTATCCTGATACTGTAGGGCCATAGAAGCCCCATAATAAGGAAAGTTAGTGACAAAATTATCACTGCCGTCAATCGGGTCTAAGATGACTTTAAAATCTCCGCTGCCGTGAAGCCCAAACTCTTCAGAGTCAATGGCAGCAAAACCTTCAAAATGGTTAAAAAAAAGTTTCTCAGCCTTGATATCAATGCCAAGACTCAGATCACCTCCGGCACCAATACTGTGACCTTCATAATCCTCCTTACTCAAAGGAGCATGAAGCAACTCGTAAACCTCCCGACAGGCTTGTAGGCTGGTATCTAAAAATCTTTGTGCCGTTGGTGAATTGGGCAAGTG
>JBFHUP010000187.1:0-4306 GCA_041589975.1 Sulfurimonadaceae bacterium
CTGTCGCATAAATAAGAATCGAGATCAATGCCCAGGTCTCTTTGGCATCCCAACCCCAATAACGTCCCCATGATTCGTTAGCCCAGACACCACCTAAAAAGTTTCCTACCGTTAAAAGGACCAGACCCATAAGCACGGCCATCTCCGCCACACGGTTAAGCTCTTTAATCGTAAGCGAGATTCTTTTAGCATTGCTGTCATTAAGCGAGATAAACAGAAACAGCGAGATAAACCCAAGTAAAAAGGCAAGACCCAAGAAACCGTAACTGGATGTGATCATCGAAACATGAATCGTTAACCAATAAGACTTAAGTACCGGTACCAAGTTGGTAATCTGTGGGTCAAAGTCACTTAAAATCGCAACAAAAAGCGTGATACCAGCAAGCATCGATGTTGCAGCTAGCGTTAATGGAGAGTTTCTAGAGACCAAGAATCCCGCTACAACTGTTGACCATCCGATAAAAACTAAAGCTTCATAACCGTTAGACCATGGAGCATGCCCAGAGATAATCCAGCGCGCAATCAGGCCAAAGGTATATAAAGCAAAGAGGGTAACCATTACTGCAAAGCCACTTTTTATCGCCCAACCAATACGTGCTTGCGGTTTTAAAATCGCGATAAAGGCTGTAACCAAGAGATATAACCCCACAAATAAAAAAGCTATCATCAGGTAATAAAAGATCTCCATATCGTGATAGAGTATCTCCAAAGTAATCACATAATCTTTAGGATAGATCATCGCACCTGCAAACTTTTGATAACCTGATATTTTTTCAAGTGTTGCATTGGCAATGCTCCAATCTCCACTTTTTGTAGCTTGTTCAATGGCTACGAAATAGTCATAAAAGAGATTGCGGACGGTTAAAGCCTGCTTGAGGGTAAACTCACTTTTAGGGTTATATACTTTTGCTAAAGCTTCCGGTGTCGGTTCCACTTTCGAATCTCTTAAGTGCTGTTCGGCTCGCATCATGTCACCTAAAACCGAGTAGAGGTCATACCATTTATTGCTTAGATCATTCTCTTTAGGAAAGATCTTAAACAGCAGCCCTTGAAAGACCATCTGTGTAATATGCACACGTTCATCAATTTTCATTAAAGACTTGTCAAACTGATTACGTTGCTTTGGCGGTTTCTGGCGACTATCTGTGACATCCAGTTCCAACACATAACGATTGCCCATCGATGTCGGATAAAACTCTTTAAAGGAGGCATATTTACGCCCTGCTTCGAGTCCTACGCGTTTGGCCACCGCTTTATTATCCACTTTGATAATCGGTATCTCTTGCCATAAAGCAGGATGACTCATCATGCTAAGCACAACTTGCATCGCAGGCAGACCTTCGAATTTATCACGCTTAGAGATCTTTCTTAAAATCTTTCGAGCCAATAACTCCATAGGCTCTAAACGGCCATTTTCGCCCTGTGTCAAAATACGACCGAATCTTTTGGCATGATCAGCGTCCACTGGCTTTAAAAGCTTGATGAAGGTCTCTCTATCCATCTGTTTTTCAGCTGCCTGAACTGGCGTAGATAGGCCTAAAAGCATCACAGCTGCAAAGATAGCGGTCAGTGCAGCACGCTGCTCTCTGATCTTGCCCAGCTCTTTTTTGATCGACGCGAAACGCCCTTTTTTTGTCAAGAAGCTTCCAAAAAGTCCAAAAGCCAAAAGAATATAACCGATATAAGTGATCCACGTACCCCAGAAATCATAATTTACCGAAAGCACCGTGCCCCCTTCATCTTGATCATAAGAGGATTGAAACAGGCGATACCCTTTATAGTCCAAGACATGGTTCATATAGATACGGTAGGGCATCTGCAGATTCTCTTTACTATCAACCAGCACCACTTCACTGGCATACGATGATGGAGCCATGGATCCCGGATAGCGTTCAAGTTCAAAATCTTTCAGATGCACTGCAAAAGGCAAGTGAAGGATCTTGGCACCATAACTGACCCCGATCTTTAAACCATCAAGTGTTGTCTCATAAAACTTACCAACCGAAGAAGCGTGGCCAAAGATCAACAACTCTTTGCTCTTATCACCCATCGAGACTTTCACTCTTAATGCATCAGAATAGTTATTATTTTGACGGCTTCTGACACTCTCTTCCATCGAGACCAGCTGCTTACTTGCTTTTTCAAAAAAGCTTTTCAGAACAAAACGAGTACCTTCTTGCTCATTGCCTACGGTATGCAGTTTTCGCATCTCTACCGGTGAGTGATCTGACTTTTCTAAACGTTTTTGAGAACGGTCATCCATGCTAAAGGTATCGATAACGTCTTTGTGTTTCATAAAAAGCTGACCCTGTTTTACAAAAAAATGAATTACCGGAGCTTTGATCTTTACATCCGAACCAAAATCAAGAATATACCCATTAGCCTTGATGTATTCACCCTGCTTTAGTGTCACATCTTCACGGCCTTGGGCACCCACAACAACAAGCTCGATCATCGGTACACCATCTTTACTATCTTGTTTGAGTTGATAGGTGGCACTTGGGATATACTCAACCAACTCCATCTCAATCTCATGACCTGCATGAGAGAAGTTCTCTTTAAAATGGTTACTGGAAAACTTTGAAAACAGCAGTTGCTTTTCATAAAAAGCAGCTACCTTACCACTCGTAACACTCATTTGCAAATAAGGCACAGCAGAGGTCATACGGTTTTCTGTTTTGCCTTCACGTATATGTAAAATACCTTCAAACCCAAAATAACGGGTAACAGCAGCACCGATAAGGATAATCACAAAAGAGGAATGAAAGATGAAACGCTTACTCAAAGGTTTTTTATGCATCTTAAATTTGATCATATTAAAGATCAAAATAGACAAAAGGTACACTAAAAGCAGTTCAAACCAACGGGCTTGATAGACTAATGCTTTAGCGGTGTTGGTACCATAATCATTTTCTACAAATGTAGCCACAGCCAAAGAGAGAGCAAAGATCAGCATCGTGATAGCCATAGCCTGCATAGAAAGAAGTTTTTTAAAGATTGAATTCACAGAAGTACCTTTTTAAGCATTAATAATAAAACGTATTCTACTTAAAAATTATAAATTGAATGTAAACCACATCACAGACCCCTACTCTAGCATCACCACCTATCTATCTCAGTTTTTACACTCTTTTTACAAACAAATGTTAGCCTATTTCAGTTATTATGTTAGGAGTTGGCATGCAAAACCTTAGTGAACTTAGCAAAAAAGAGCTTATCGATCTAATCTACGAGCATGAGAAAAAAGAAGAATTTTTACAATCGACCATTGATAGTATGTCTGATACCGTTGCGGTGATAAAAGTCGATGGGACCTTAATGTTGGCAGATGAGTCACTTAAAGATCGCATCAAAAAATCTCATGTTCAAAACATCTCTGAACCTAAATGTTATGAAGTTTATCATGACAGAAGCACCCCCTGTAAAGATCCCGATCACCCCTGTGCCCTCCAAAAAGTCCTAGAAACAAGAAAACAAAATACCATTTTGCACAAAAATGTAGATGACAATGGGTCGGTACACTATTTGGAGATGATCGCATCACCCATTTTTAATAAGGAGCAAAAGATCATCGGTATCGTTGAATCAACCAGAGACATCACCTCTTATGTTGACGTACTGGAAAGTTTAAAAAAAGAGGCCAAAGAGCTCTCTTATAAAGCCAACTATGATTGTTTGACACAACTTCCCAACAGGATACTCTTTACAGACAGGGTTAAACAAGCCATTAAAAGAGCCCAAAGAGAGCACCACCATTTAGCTGTTCTTTTTTTGGATTTGGATGATTTTAAACAGATCAATGACACCTTGGGACATGCAGCAGGGGATGAAACACTCAAAGAGCTCACCCGACGTATCGTGCCGATCATTAGACAAAGTGACACTTTTGCACGTATGGGAGGTGATGAATTCACCATACTGTTAAACAATATCAATGATCATGAACAAATCGCTACTTTAGCTCAAAAAATCATAGATACGATCAATGTACCTTTTGAGTTACAAGATCATTGCATGCAGGTTTCATGCAGTATAGGCATAAGCGTTTACCAAGAGGGTGATGAAGTCACGACTATGTTAACAAACGCAGATGCAGCGATGTATCAGGCAAAAAAAAGTGGCAAAAACAGCTATAAGTTTTACGAAAAAAGCATCACTTAAAAAGCTATTTAAGATCGCCCCAGTTTGTTCCGATACTCACACTACACTCTAACGGAATCGACAGTTTCCAGATATTTTCCATCTCATCTTTAAAACGCAAAGCCAAAGCATCGGCTTGCGTTTGATTCACTTCAAAGATAAGTTC
>JBFHUP010000188.1:0-4299 GCA_041589975.1 Sulfurimonadaceae bacterium
ATCTCTAATGGCGGATGGTTTGGGACAGGGCTTGGTAACGGCAACTTTAGGTTGGGATTTTTATCAGAAGTACATACCGACTTTGTTTTGGCAGGGATCAGTGAGGAGCTTGGTTTTGCAGGACTTTTTGTCGTGACGATGATCTTTGTGCTGCTTTTGATGCGTCTGTTTCGCATTGCAAACAGGTCTGTAGATATTGAAACTGATGAGAGTTTGGAAAACGATCAGTTCCGTGAAAAACGCAGAGTTTTTTTCTTGTTTAGTCTGGGTATCGCGATGCTTATGGCCTTTTCTTTTATCATCAATGCCTTTGGTATCAGCGGCCTTGCACCGATTAAAGGTATCTCGGTACCGTTTTTATCTTATGGGGGCTCCGCTCTTTTAGGCTCGGCTGTAGCTGTAGGTATGGTATTGATGATCTCTCAAAGGGTCAAACTGTGAAGCGTATTGCACTCACGGGTGGCGGTACCGGAGGGCATTTGGTCATCGCTCAAGCACTTAAAGAGGCTGCTTTGCAAAGAGGTCTGGAAGTTTTTTATTTCGGATCGACCTATGGACAAGACCGAAGCTGGTTTGAATCTGACACTGATTTTCAAAAGTGCTATTTTTTTAAGACTTCCGGTGTTGTTAATAAGGGAAAATTGGGAAAGGTCTGGGCACTTGTGGGTATTGCACTCGCTTTTTTTAAAGCAAGAAAGCTTTTAAAAAAACATCAGATCGAAGCGGTGATCTCAGTAGGGGGATATTCAGCTGCTCCAGCTTCTTTTGCTGCTACGACACTGAAGATCCCTTTTTATATCCATGAACAAAATGCGGCGATGGGTAAACTTAACAAGATCCTTAAAGAAAAGGCAACCAAGTTTTTTTCCTCTTATTATGAGAACCCCGTATCCTATCCTGTCAGAGATATCTTTTTTGAACTCAAGCATCAGCGTTCGGATGTTCAGACGGTCATCTTTTTAGGGGGATCGCAAGGAGCTAAGGCGATCAATGATCTCGCTTTAAGTCTTGCGAAAGGTCTGGATGACAAAGGGATTAAGATCATCCATCAGTGCGGTAAAAATGATTATGAAAGAGTTCAAAAATCTTATGAAGAGCAGGGCATCGAGGTCGAATTGTTTGATTTCAGTAAGGAGCTTCCAAGCTACCTGCAACAGGCTGACCTTGCTATTTGTAGGGCGGGTGCAGGCACCGTTTGGGAACTTACAGCTATGCAGTTACCTGCTGTTTTTATCCCATACCCTTATGCCGCAGGGGATCATCAAGCAGCGAATGCTCAAAGTCATGTCGATCAGCAGGCCTCGTGGATGATGCGAGAAGATAAAATCGATGAAAAGAAGATCTTAACGATCATCGAGACAGGTGTCGCTGAGCAAAGCCAAAAGCTGGCAACCCTTTTAAAGCCTCATGGAGCTTTAGAGATCATGGATACCATTTTAGAGGAGAAGAGATAATGGATTTAAGTTATTTAACGGCGACATCATTGCAACTGGGGATCAATCTGGTCTATACGGTTTTTGCAATTATTATCGGAGTGATCGCTTTAAAATATATCGATCGTTGGTTGCTAAAGACGATTGATCTGGAAAATGAGATCAAAAAAGGAAATATTGCTGCAGCGATTTTTGCTTCTACGATACTGCTTTTTATTGCGATCATCATAGCGTTTTCGCTTAAAGGGTAGCACTTGTGAAAGAGTGGAAGCCAACCTCTTTTGCAGACCTTGTTAAAGCCTTTGCGGGTTTAATCGCCATTTTGGTTATCAATGCTTTGCAACACAACAGTAAAGTGTTGCAGCCACCCACACCACCGCAGCAGATACCTCAAAAAGTCAAAAAACATTATGAAGATCTAGGTACCCAAGGGATGCAGCCCAAAAAGGGTGTGATGGTGGATACTTCAGGGCAGAGGATTCAGAAGCCTCAAGATGACTTTAGAGGGGGATGGCTTTATATGGTAAAAAACCGCTTTAAAACCATCGTAGGTTTGGCTGCAAAAGCTAGTAATCTTCAGTACTACTATGCCAATGGTTATTTTTTAGATTTTGTTCCATTTGAAGTAGATAATGTTTATATTGCTATGAACTATGTGGCTCAGCGTCTTAGATATCAGTATGATAAAGAACAGTTCGGAGGTCGTGATATCTGGCAAACTTCTAAAGAGGCCTATGAGCGTATGCGGGGTGATTGTGAAGATCATGCCATATTATTAGCGGATTGGCTTTCGACTTTAGGTTTTGATGCTAGAGTGGCAGTAGGAACGCATAAGGGAAATGGTCACGCCTGGGTGGTATGGTTTAAAGAGGGCGAAAGTTATATCATAGAAGCTACAGCTAAACGTAAAAGGTTCTTTTTCCCTTATGCCAAGATGATGACTGATTATAAAGCCAAATATATGTTTAACAAAGATGCTTTTTGGGTTAAAGAGGGGTATGCACTCAATGATGACTATGTTACTGGCTGGAGACGTACGGCCTATTTTCAAGCAATAATTAACTAAAGGGTAGAGATGTTTAAAGAGATTGTAGATGCTATTGTAGAGATCGTTTCCGATCTGGGATATGTGGGGATCGTGATCATGATGTTTTTAGAGTCGACCTTTTTTCCGTTTCCTTCTGAAGTGGTGATGATCCCGGCTGGTATCTTAGCGGCTCATGGGGAGATGAATATCTATATCGTTATACTTTTAGGTGTTTTGGGTTCGGTTTTGGGAGCTGCTTTTAACTTCTTTTTGGCTCTGAAGTTTGGTCGTATCATTGTTTTGAAGTTTGGAAAGTATTTCTTTTTTAGAGAAAAAGATCTTGTGAAGATGGAAGCTTTTTTCCATAAGCATGGGGCGATCTCTACTTTTACAGGAAGATTGATTCCGGGTATCCGTCAATATATCTCACTGCCTGCAGGCTTAGCCAAGATGCACTTTGGGGTCTTTGCCATCTTTACAGCCTTGGGTGCTGGTATCTGGTCGGCCGTATTGGCTTTGATTGGTTTTTATATTGGCCACAATATGGATGCTTTACATACAGCACTGTTGTATACATTGGCAGGGGTTGCGTTACTCTTGTTTGTCTATGTCTTTTGGCAACGCTACAAAAGTATCGCAGAACGTAAAAAGGAGCTTTAGTTTCACCCTTTTTCATGCTACAATGAAGCCATGAAAGTTCTTATCACTTTTTTTTCGGCTTTACTGTTTTCTGCCTGCAGCGGCGTCTTTTTTTATCCTGATCAACATACCTATGCTCTGCCTAGTGATTATAATCTGACCTATGAAGAACATACGATCATCTCAGCTGATAAGACAAGACTACACAGTTGGCATATCAAACCTCATGGACCTAGCAAAGGTCTGATGGTTGTAGCTCACGGTAATGCCCAAAACATATCGGCTCACTTTAAAGGGTGGGTGTGGCTTGTGCAAGCCGGGTATGATCTGTTTATCTTTGACTATAGAGCTTATGGCAAATCACAAGGCGAGACCTCGATAAAAGGCAGTGTTGAGGATGTCAATGCGGCTTTGGATTTTGTCGAAAAACATTTTGACCAAGACTACTTTGTGTGCGGACAATCTTTGGGCGGTACCTTAAGTCTAGCGGCTGTGGCACACAAACCTCGTAAGAAGATCAAAGCTTTGATCATTGATTCGACGTTTACCGCTTTTGATCGTATTGTAGCTGAGAAGTTGAGCAGCTTTTTTCTGACCTGGCCGTTTCAGTGGATACCTCACTTGAGTCTCCCAGATGGCTATGATGCAGTTCAGAGTCTGGCCAAGATAGATAAGCCGCTTCTTTTTGTACATGGTTCGAAAGATCAGGCGATCCCAGCCAACCACTCATGGCAGCTTTTTGACCTGGCACCACGGCCTAAAGAGTTTTGGTTAGTGACAGAGGCCCCTCATATCGCAGGGCTCAATCACATCAAAGTTCGGGAAGATTTTTTAAACTTTTTAGAAAAAGTAGATCAAAAAGTTTATTACACCGAGAGCCATTCCCTCTTGAAGATCTATCATTAGACAAAACGTTAAGAGTTTGCCATCTCCTGATCTTTGAGTTTGATCTCTTCATGGGAAAGTTCACTTTTTTGATGCTGTACGGCACCGGCAATCGCTTCTTTACTCAGTGTCAGGCCTTCAGGTACCTCTTGACTGTGAAGTTGAACCGCAGTCTGCTTGTAGTTAGGTTCGCCGGATATAGGGCAAAACTCCGACTGGGTTAGGGTATTGACGAGTTGCTCATTAAAGTGAAACGGTATAAAGATATTACCCTCTCTCACTGTTTGGGTCTCATGTACGATCACATCATCCACC
>JBFHUP010000189.1:0-4279 GCA_041589975.1 Sulfurimonadaceae bacterium
GGGAGATTCTGGTAGATACTTAGAGATCTCATTAAGTAGGTCCTCCTCTCCGAGTCCTTTAGTTGAAGAGACAGGAATCAGAGCTAAAAACTCTTCTTGATAGGCCGAGAACTCCTGCATCGTTTTAAAGAGTTTCTCTTTAGAGTATTGATCGATCTTGGTTAAAAGAACGATATGGGGGCGATTCTTTTTGTTAAGTTCTAAAAACTCTTTATAATACTTTACGCCGTCATTGACAGGAGAAAGAAACAGCACCAGATCCGCATCACCGATAGCTTTTAAGGCCTCTTCAAGCATAAACTCATTTAAAAGTTTTTCCTGCTTGTGAATACCCGGTGTATCAATAAAGATAATCTGATTGTTTTTGTGCATAACAATAGCATTGATACGGCGTCTGGTGGCATTGGCTTTGTGTGAAACCATAGTAATGGTCTCACCCAAAAGCCAGTTCATTAAGGTGCTTTTACCGGCATTAGGACGGCCCACCAGTGCGACAAACCCCGATCGTGTTGCTTCGTTACTCATCATCTTCCTTATAAGATATAGTGTGAACTATCTTCATCTTCGATAATATCATCAAGTTTTTCATGTACCAACTCTTTCGTGATGTCAATCTCTTTTTCTTCAAGGTGATCTGCATTAAAGTTGATATCTTCAAGCACCTTTTCTACAACAGTATGCAAACGTCTGGCACCGATATCTTCTGTCTTTTCATTGGCTTCATAACAGAGTTGGGCCAAGGCTTTAATTGCGTCATCTGTAAAATTAATCTTGACACCTTCAACTTCAAGCAGGGCTTCATATTGACGAAGCAGGGAACTTTTAGTCTGTGTCAGGATCTGATAAAGAGCCTCTTCCGTCAGTGAGTCAAGCTCTACTCTCAGTGGAAAACGCCCCTGCAGTTCAGGAATAAGATCACTTGGTTTGCTGACATGAAAAGCACCCGCTGCGATAAAAAGGATATGATCGGTTTTGATCTGTCCATATTTCGTACTGACACTGCTACCCTCGACAATCGGTAAAAGATCTCTTTGAACACCCTCTTTACTTGGGTCAGAACGCGTGTTTTCACTGCTGATGGCAATCTTGTCGATCTCATCTAAAAAGATGATACCGCCTTGTTCGGCTCGTTCTAAGGCTTCAGCACGAATGGCATCATTATCAAGGACTTTTTCACTTGCTTCTTGACGTAAGATTTTTTTAGCCTCTTTGACCGTGACCTCTTTTTTATTGTCACTTTTGTTAATCGTCCCAAACATCGCACCTAAAGACTCTTGGACTTTAGCCATCTCAGGAGGTAGATTGGTGTCATTAAACTCGATATTCATCTTAGGCAGAGTGATCTCGACCTTTTTATCATCCATCTCACCTTGATGGATACGTTCCATCATCTTGGTACGGCTGTTTTGGTAGGCCTGTTCTTTCTCTTCGCTAGCAAAGGTAGTGAGTGGCGGGATAAGTTGATCTACGATTTTTTCAAGTACATACGCTTCAATATCAACTTCATTCGCTTTTTGATACTCATCTTTGACCAGGGCAATGGAGTTCATCACAAGGTCTCTTACCATCGACTCGACATCACGCCCGACAAATCCGACTTCCGTATATTTACTTGCTTCGACTTTGATAAAAGGGACTTTCATCAGTTTGGCTAAACGTCGTGCGATTTCTGTCTTACCCACACCGGTAGAACCGATCATCAGGATGTTCTTAGGGATGATATTCTCTTGCATCTCTTGAGGCAATTGCATACGGCGGTAGCGGGTTCTAAGTGCTACAGCGATCGTCTTTTTAGCATTTTCTTGGCCGATGACATACTGATCTAGATAATCAACAGTCTCTTGAGGGGTCATCTCCAGGATCTTTCTTTCTGCCATGGTTAATCTTTTAAAGTTAATGTTTTAATATTGGTGTTGGTATAAATACACAACTCTCCAGCAATCTGTAAAGACTCTTTGACCAGCTCTTCACCTGAAAGGTTTGCATGCTTATCGAGTGCTCTAGCAGCTGAGATAGCAAAGTTGCCACCTGAACCGATCGAAGCGATCTTTCCATCTTCGGGCTCTACGACATCACCCGTACCTGAAAGTATATAGAGCTTTTCACGATTGAGCACCAGCATCATAGCTTCTAGACGTCTCAGTGTTTTATCTTTTCTCCACGCTTTGGAAAAAGAGATGACGGATTTAAAAAGGTCGCCTTTATGCGTGGTCAAAAACTCTTCAAACATATCAAAAAGATTAAAAGCATCAGCCGTGGAACCTGCAAAACCTGCAAGGATCTCGCCGTTGTAAAGTGTACGGATCTTAGTGGCATTACCTTTAAGTACGGTATCACCAAAGGTGACTTGCCCATCTCCACCGATCACGGCTTCATCTTCACCTTTATAGGCAAGTATCGTTGTTGCATCAAACATTAAAGAGCTTCTACCACAAGCTTTGTTGTGGCATGGATCGCATGACCCATTTTGATATCGATATCATATTCACCTGTCTGCTTGATAGAGAGCTTGTGCTCAATATGCTTTTTATCGATATCGAGACCATGTTGGTCTTTAATGGCGTGAGCGATCTCATCTTTGGTTACTGCTCCAAACAGAGCATCGCCTTGACCCGTTTTCTTCTTTAAAACGGTCGTGAGCTCTGCTAGTTGCTTACTCTCTTGTGTTAAACGTTCAATGAGGGCTTTTTCATCAGCTGCTTCTTGTGCACGGTTGGCTTCCCACTCTTCGATGACTTCTGGTGTTGCTTTTTTCGCAAAACCTTTTTTGATGAGAAAGTTTTGGCCATAGCCATCTTTGACCTCTTTAATCTCACCAGTTTTTCCCAGGCTTTTAACATCTTTAATTAACAATACTTTCAATAGGAACTCCAAAAAATGTATAAATTTGGATTATTCTATCTTTTTATAGATGAAAAAAAGATTAGAGGGGCTTTGTGCTAACAGGTTTTTGTGTTTACCACTCAAATAAGAAACAACTTACTAAACGATCTTTTTTTGCCATCCATCGGGCTGTGATATAGGCTGAAAGTGAAATAGATGTAACGGCCACGACAGAAGCAAGGGCCAGCGTTGAAAGACCGGTTAACCCTTGACCGATAGTACAACCCAGAGATAAGATACCACCAACACCCATCAGAGCTCCGCCAAGCAGGCTGTTGGCAAGCTTGTTACTTTGTTCTGGCATGGCACAGCCAAAACGGTATTTTTTATTAGTTAGAGATGTGAGTAGGGCACCGATGATGATCCCAAACACTATAGTCACCCCAAAAGAGAGTACACTGCCGCTGTAGTACATCAGATACTCTAAGCTTTTTGCAGATGGATAGATGAAACTCAGTCCTTCTAAAGTAACAGCGTCAAAATCGCTGCGTCCTATGACACCGGTTGTAAACCAAGCAGCTCCTACTAAAAGACCAACAGCCAAACCATCCCACAATTTCCAGATAGCGTTTAGACGCGGCATGACTTTGTAAAGAGCTATGATTAAAACCGTTAGGATGAAGAGCATGGGCAACGAGATATTAGGGATCCATGATGTGAGGGTCAGTAAAAGCGTGTTTTTTTCTATGGTTGAAAAAAGACCCGAAAAGAGCCCTTTGGAAGTGATGAATGCAAAGATCGATATCGTTATAATTGTGACTAAAGAGTGCAGATCTCCTTGGGCAAATTTGACCAGATGACGACTGCTACATCCATCTGCCCACATCATCCCGATTCCAAAAAGTACACCACCTAAAATAATGGAGATGTAGTTAACATTTGATTGTAGATAGATCGTTGCCTTATAGTCAATAGGATACAGTGCTGCTAATGTTTGAGATATGATGATGGCACTTATCATCGACATGAGTAGGGATGCCAGTCGTCGGGTCGATTTGTCAAGTACCCAATCTTTAATGGAACCGCTAAAGCAGAACTGCTTTTTTTGGGCCACGGCACCATAAGTTAGACCAATGAGCAAAGCATAAATGTTAACAATCTCAAATAAATCTAACGATTCAAACATAGTTATCCTCTTTATAATCTTCAAAAAGTAGAAGATACTAACACAGTAATGTAAAACTAATAAAAAAAGATGAACCATAGAAGCATGTATTATGACAGGCATGTAAGTGGTACTAAACAGAACCTATTGGGTTAAGAGAGTAATGCTTATTGTATGGCTAATACCTTCGTGTCAGTTGTATTGTGTTAGAATTTCACTATATTGACAAAAGGTTTGATCATTAATGCAGTGTGAATATTTTGGGACGTGTGGATCATGTACTTTATATGA
>JBFHUP010000190.1:0-4252 GCA_041589975.1 Sulfurimonadaceae bacterium
AGGCAGTCCTGCGACCAAAGATTCGGCAGAAAAGGGGCGTTTAAAAAGTTTACAGATAATAACCAGCGATTCCAGCAATGCGTTAAATCTTACTATATCCCCTTTATGCTGCATCCTCTTATCCTTTACCAATCCAAAGCATCTTGAGATTTGCTATCCATGATGGCATCCAAGGAGCTCTCATTTTGTTCCTTGTAGGGAACAAAGGGCTCTTTACTTTGGATCTTGGCATCCATATCTTTGATGATCTCATAAATAGATTTCTCCTCCTTAAGACGCGAATCCACACGCAACGACATCGTGTCAGCCTTGGCCATAAAATAATCTACCAAACCGCCCATGGCATTGAGTATGCGAAACTTGGAAATAAGCAGATCATATTTGGCTGATTCATACGATTGTCTGGCATTATTGTAATCGTTTTTGACATTGATGATATCAAGCAGTGTCCGTTTTCCAATCCCGAACTCGGCATAATAATCTTCCATCGTTTTTTTACTAAAAGCCCGCATCTTTTTAAGTAGTTCCAACTGCTGTTCTATCTTTATCGAACCGATCCAAGCCGTACCCAGTTTTTGTGTGACATCTCTTTTGAGTGCCTGCAAAGTCTGGTGGTTTTGTAAATAGAGGGTAAAATCTTTTTCTACTTTTGCCTTATCTGCATAGCCGTTAAAAAAGTTATATTTGAGGTAAACCATGGCATAGGTACTGTCGATGCCGTATTCATAGGCTCCGGTCTCGTCAAACCACGATTTTTTCAGTTCTACATCAACACTGGGATAATAAGAAGCACGGCTTTTATAGTAATTGCTTTGAGCATTTTTGATATTATGTCTGCTGGTTTGGATGGTAGGATTATAGTCCCAGGCTATGAGTGCCGCATCCTTTAATGATGGCGGCAAAGTATAATCAAAGTGCGGTTCCTTCAGGGTTTCAACATCGACACTACTTCCTAACAGCGTCTCAAAAACGACTTTGGACTGGATAAAGTTATTTTCATGTACGACGGCATTGACCTGAGCCAAGGTTAAACGTCCGGATGCAAAACCTAAATCTGAAGCCTTTCCTATTCCCGATTTTTCTTTCTCTTTGAGCTTTTCATAGATCTCTTTATGAGCTTTGACATTTTCCTGACTGATCTGAACAATCGCTTTATGCTTCATCATCATAATGTAGCTCTCTAAAGTCTTTAAAGCTACCGCAGCTTTGGACTCCTGTAAAAAAGATGTTGCAGCATCCTTGCGGTGCCTTTGGGATGCCGTGTCATGCATGGTATGAAAACCTCGAAACAGGTTCATTGAAGCGACCACATAACTATCGGTTCGTGTGACTTTGGAACCTGACACCCTAAAAGCCGGTTCAATCTTCTCTTCGGCCTCACCAATACCCGTTGAGATGTCAAGTTTAGGCCAGTAGGCAGAAAAAGCGATATCTTTTTCCTGCTCTACGCCTTTAAGATTATAGCTTTTCTCTTTAATATGGGGATTGGTATGAAGGGATTGGAAAACTGCTTGTTCCAAGCTCAATGCATACATGGCATAAGGCAAAATAAGCATCACTACGATAAGGTTGCCAAGCCATTTCACCCAAGCCCCACGTTTCGTATTTGTGATCATCTCTTATGCCTTTCACTCATTGTTTACGCATAGTTTTATATTATAATCAAATCACACCTTCAATGCAAATTTTCATCGTGACACCTTACCGCTTGCGAATCACAATCTTTTTGATCTTGTGAGCATGAAAGTCGCTGACATAGATTACACCCTGATGATCTACAGTGATTCCACGCGGACTGAAAAAGGCCGCATCGGTTTCAAATCCGTCTTTGTCGCCGCCTGCAAGTGATCCGGCAATAGTTTTAACGATCCCTTTGGGTGAAATCATGCGAATCTGATGATTGCCGCTGTCCGCTACGTAAAGATTGCCTGCAGCGTCAACGGCCAGACCAAGAGGGTGATTAAATGCAGCCGCAACGCCTTTGCCGTCGGTACTGCCGATTTTGCCACTGCCCGCAAAAAGCGTAACCCTGTTGTTCTCTATCATACGTATCTGATGATTGAGACTGTCTGCGATATAGATTCTACCTGAAGCAGCTATGGCTATGCCCGCAGGGGCATGGAATCTGGCAAAACCTAAAGAGCCATCACGTTTACCGGCTTGTGCAGCTCCGGCAAAACTTGTAACCTTGCCTTGGGGTGTGACTTTACGAATCTTATGATTGCCCAGTTCTGTAACCAAAAGATTGCCTTCATGGTCCAGGACCAGATTGTAAGGTTTGTTAAACCATGCCTTGGAGCCTATACCGTCAACATCACCGGCTTTGCCGCTGCCTGCCAAAGTTACAACCGCTCCTTGGGGTGTTATCTTTCGAATCAGGTGGTTGTCAACTTCAGCGACATACAGCGTGCCGTCATGGGCTACGGCTATACCAGTAGGACGATAAAAATGTGCCGCCAAACGCTTTGCATCCATGCTGCCGACCGATCCACTACCGGCTAACGTTAGCGTCTGATGAGCTGTATGCTTACGAATACGATGATTAAAAGTATCTGCTATGTAAAGAGCGTGCTTGCTCCATTGCACGGCCGTGGGTCTGTTAAAGCTTGCCAAATGCCTCTGGTCACTATCCGTATCCCCAAGCACTCCACTGCCTAAAAATGTCTCCACAAAAGCCCCGCATTTCCCATAGCCACTGGCCCATGAGCTTATACGGCTTGGCTTGCCATACTTAACAGATTGGACTTTATAGTAATAATCCTTACAGTAGCTGATATTTTGATCCACAAATTTTTTGGATCTATACCTGGAGGCTATCAAGGTATAAGGACCTTGGGCAGACTCAGATCTGAATACCTTAAAGTAATCCACGGATGGACTCTGCCATGAAAGTGAAATAGTGTATGGTGATACGCCATCGGATGCAACTAATGTCGTAGGGTAGCCTACCGTAGTATAGCCGCTATCTTGCATACTCAACGCACTAATAAAGCCTGCTTTTTTTGCCTGCACTTTATAATAGTAGGTACGAGCACTCTCTATTTGAGTGTCTTCGTAGTACTCTTGTGTTAGATCCTTGGCAATACGTTTAAAATCCTTTGAGGGATGATCTGAACGGTAAAGATCCGCAACCGAATCATGAACATGCTGTTCCCAAGAGATAATAATCCGTTTATGAGCTGCATCTGTAGCTTGAACCCTTGTAGGTACAGGTAAAGCAATAAAACCATGATCTATATCCGAAAAGATACTGGCATTATCGTGAAATGCCTTAACCTTATAGTAGTAATAGTTTCCTGCAATGGCATCTGTATCATTATAAAAATTCTGCTTTATGTTAGCCTTGAGAGGTCGAAAGGGACCATTTTTTTGGATCGCTCTGTAAAGAGTATAGCTTTTGGCATGAGCAACTTTGTGCCATGATATCTTGATATGCGACATATATTTTCCATCACTAGCCTGCAGCTTTTGGACTTGAGGTAAGGCACTAAATCCCCGATCATGATTGCTAAAATGACTCACCCTGCCATGCTTAATTGCCCTGACTTTATAGTAGTAATTTTGACCTGCTTGTACCGCCTTGTCAATATAGAAGGGTTGGTTCACATCAGAAGCAAGAAGTTGCCAATCTTTGTGATCTTTAGATGATCGAAAAAGTTCATAAACAAAACCCGCTTCATCCTCATTCCAAGAGACATTAATGAAACCTTTTCTACCATTGGTAGCGATTACTTTTGGAGGCTTCAAAGCTGCGTAACCACTGCGAACTTCAGAAAAATCACTTTTGTATTTTTGCGTATGGGTTACTATTTTATAAAAATAGCGTTGACCACCTTGAACCACTAAATCATCAAAAAAATTATCACGTATGAGCTGTTGGTAAGCTATAAAATCTTTATCTGCTTTAGTTGAACGGTATATGGTGTAATGAGTAGCTTCATTCACCCCTTCCCATTGGATGCGAATGAGGTTTGCCTCTAATCCTTGAGATACACTAAGCTCTTTAACTTTGGGGACTATGGTAGTATCTAGTTTAACTTTTGAAAAAAAGAGATCAAATGCAAAAAGCATAAAACTGACAAGAGCTATAAAAAATATTAAAAATATCCACAATAGTTTACGCCTATGCTTGCCATTATTCATAAGGCCTCCTCAATAGAACTATCTGCTTACTATTTTTATACTACTCTACTTAACAACTTTATACATAAAAAGCACTTCCGTCTTAATCTTTAATGCAAAGAAAGTCATC
>JBFHUP010000191.1:0-4232 GCA_041589975.1 Sulfurimonadaceae bacterium
ACTGTACGCTGTGTACAGTGGAAGCTTCTTTGACTATTGGGCGAATTGAATCTTTGCCTTTTCACGAAGCTTATTCACTCGTTGCTTCATCTCTTTATCAAACTTTTGACCTTTGATCGTTTTAGCAATAAGCGGTTTCAGTTCTTTGAAACTTGCCTTTTTGCCTCCCGTAACAGTATCAACATAAATCACATGATATCCAAACTGCGTTTTAACAGGCTTTTTACTCAAACTGTTAGCCCCCATTTTCATGTAAGCGGCCTTAAATGCCGGTGCCATATTGCTCTTATCGTGCAATTGACCCAAATCACTTGCCCCTGTATCAGGACCGCCCATCTTTTCAGAAGCTATTTTCATAAAAGCGGCTTTTTGATTTTTAGCCTTGGAGATCAAAGCGATAAGATCTTTAGCCTCTTTTTCTGTTTTAGAAAGGATATGATGAACATGAGAGAGTTTGGGTTGATTAAATTTATCTTTATTCTCATCATAATAGGCTTTGATCTCTTTGTCTGAAGCTTGCATCTTGTTCAGTTCTCGCTCGATCCATGTCTGATAAGCGATCTGAGGTTCAACCACTTTTTTAACATACTCAACAAAACTCTCTTTGTAGGCTTTAGACTTTTTAATGTCAGATTTGGCTACCAACTCTTTAGTCAGTACCAAAGCGATAGCTTCATCTAAAGCAATTCTTTCTGCTCTTTTCTTATCTTCTTCAGAAAGCGACGGATATTGTCCCCGTGTAATTTTTTGAATAATCATCACCAAATCACGCTCTTGGATATTAACACCGTTGACCGTGACGACGGTTCTTCCCATAACTACTGTAGACATCAAAGCTACAACTAAAAAAAGTGTTTTTAACAGTTTCATTTTTTTCCTTATTTACTTCTTTGGGGTTTATAACCTAAATAGTTCTCAAGCATCAACTCCAAACGGGTGACATTAAGCGGTTTAGGCATATGTTCATCAAGTCCTGACTCCATAATCTCTGTACGTTCGCCCGCCAGATCATGAGACGTTAAAGCGATAATCGGAGTCTCCGGAATACCCTCTTCTTTTTCATAGGCCTTGATTTTCTGCGTGGCAGTGATACCATCCATAACCGGCATATCGATATCCATAAGTACCATATCATAATGCTTTTTCTTACAGCAATCCACACCGATTTGACCGTTTTCAGCCGCATCAACCTCAAAATCATATCGAGAAAGTATCACTTTAACAAGCTTAAGATTAATCGGGTTATCTTCTACAATGAGAATCTTAACTTTTTCTCTTTTGGCCTGCTTAGCAATCTGTTTAATCGCTTGATGATCTTTGACATGTGACTGCGTGATCTCCTCAGGTATACTCTCTTCGACATAAGCCAGACAGGCATTAATCGTAGATGGCAAAGCAGGCAGAACAAGCAGCTTTTTCGCACACTCATCCTTTTCAAATGCTTCTTGTCTCGCATGCAGTACGGTAGGGATCAGTGTTGTTTTAGGATGACGGGTTTTCAAATCTTCAAACCCCTGTGCATCACAACTGTTGGTCACAAAAAAAAGCCCCTGACACTCTGCGATGTTAGGATCCATCGTATCTTTGATACTCACGACAGCCAAGCCCATGGAGATGATATATTGATACAAAAGCTTTGCATAAGAGAAGACCGAACGATCATCAATATAGATACCGATTTTGATATCAGGGTGCGAGGTGTATTGAGCTTCCAGACTGCTTTTAAGATCCAAAGCAAATGAAAAACGACTCCCTTTATTAAGCTCCGACGCAATCTTCAGTTGCGTTCCCATCGACTTTAGTATATAAAAAGATGCCGAAAGCCCTACACCCAAACGCTCTTTGCTTGATTGGGAAAAAGGTTGTAGATAGGTTTTGATCTTGTTTTTATCAATACCTACGCCCGTATCGGTTACAGAGACATTCAATGAGACTCTGGTATCTGTAATATGTTTAATCTTAACATCTACATAGACACTGCCGCCCAAGTGGGTGAAGTCAATACCGTTTTGAATCAGATTTTCCATAACCTGAGTTAAACGCTTGGCATCCCCGAAAATCTCTTTGGGAGCATTAGGATCGATATAGGCAATAAGATGCACGGATGCCGCTTCGGCTTTGGGGATAAAGCTTTCAATGATTTTTTCAAAAGTCTCTATAGGGGAAAAAGGTTTGATGGCAATATCAAAACTGCGAGCTTTGATATCTGCGATGGCCGTTAGGTTTTGGCTGTTTTTATGAATGGCACCAAGCGTCTCATGCAGCGTTTGAACAACTAAAGTCTGCTCTTTGTTCAATTTGCTTTGCAAAAGCTGATCGATATGAGCCATGCTTTGCTGTACGGGTTGTATCAAAGTATGGTTAATACTGGATAAAAAATTCTCTTTTAACTCATCGATATCTTGCATCAACTACCTGTTATCTTTTCTTTTTGCCATGAAATTGATAGATTATACTCAAATTATCATTAATTAATCTCATCTTAGCCTCGAGTTGGTACAATATCGCAAAGGAAATGATGTGAACCCATACTTATCAAAAAGAGTGTTACTTTTTTTACCATTACTACTCATTGTCATTACCGCAATGATTATTCATAACAGTGTGATTGCCAATACTTTGGATGAAAAACTTAAAAAACTGCATGCCAGCGGTGTCTATATCGATATGATCCATGAAAAAAATGAAATTTTAAGCAACAAAAAACATTTCATTATACGCTTGGATAAAGTTGAGTTGATTGCCGAACTTCTTTTTGGAGTGCAAAGCAGCGATCCTATTTTGGTACATCTTTCTAAAATGCAAGGCTTGAAGCTCAATATTGAACTTGTACATAAAAAGTTCATCTTCTCCAATGAACTCTTGATGTTTATTAGCATGGATGATCTGCCTGAATATTTCACCAACCAATCCATACTTTTTAATGATGTCTTAGAGTTCTCCAAAAGCAATCCAAAAATGATAGAGACCACTTTTAATGTGTGGGATCACTCTTTTGCCTTTCATATCCCGACTATTAAACACCTTTTTCATGCTGAAAACAATATATCCTATGATGTAGATATAGACCATCTGTCACTTAAAGGGTACATTAAAAGCCATACTGACTTTGATATCACCAATCGCTCTGAAAAGCTCTCTATTATCGTTTCAGAAAGCAACACGACCAAAGCATCCTTAAACGTTAAAGATCATTTTTTTAACATCTTTTATGTAGATAACGGTATTGACTCCTCAATGGGTGTCAAGAAGCTGGATCTTCGTTTTGATATGGAGGCCCCCGTTTCACTGCAACTTGAAGATTTTCAAGCCTCCCAATCCTATCAAGAGCAAGATACCGTCACCATCAGCAGCACACTTAAGCTTAAACATCTCGGTCTGACAGAAAAAGAGGCCCAATTTGCTCTAAAAGATCTTGATTATGATATCATCTTTAAACATCTTGATATCCAAACTGTAGACGATATCAGGGAACTTATCCACACATCCAATACCCACACTGTCGCTTTTATTTTTGATGATCTTTCAGAAGATATTGCCTCCCTGATCAAGCATCAGGCTCATTTCAAACTCAATAATTTCTCCTTTAATGATCTTTATTTGGAAGGGACACACTATAATGACGCCAAACTCTCCTTTGAAGCTCTCAGCCAACCTGAAAATCAAGAACTTCCGGTCAAACTTGATATGAAACTGCATCTATCCCAGGCCCTTTACCAATCCTTTTTAGATCAAGTGCCAAATGCTTCTCTGACACAGCATTACATCAAAGATCACAACAGTTCTGTGGATTTTCATCTTACACTAACCAAAGAGGGATTTATTCTCAATGACCAAACGCTCTATTTTGAACCGCCATATGAAGATGACAACACCACAGTGGATCTCAACACAAGCCAAGGAACCAATCCATGAAACTTGCCACAAAAAAAGAACGGGAAGTTATCAAAGAACGATTCTTAGAGCGTTATGACGAAGCAGTAACGGAACTCACTTACTCTAATGCTTTTGAACTTGTCATCGCTGTAGCTCTTTCTGCTCAATGTACTGACAAACGGGTCAATATGCTAACCCCAGAGCTGTTTGAAAAATACCCCGATGCCCAGACTCTTGCTGATGCCAATCTGGGAGATATCAAAAAGATCATCCAAAGCTGCTCCTTTTTTAACAACAAGGCTAAGAACCTCATCAAAATGGCTCAGACACTGGTAGCCAAATATGACGGCAAAGTC
>JBFHUP010000192.1:0-4219 GCA_041589975.1 Sulfurimonadaceae bacterium
CCCAACTGTGCCTGAATACCAAGGTTAATTGTAATAAGTACTATAGTACCCACCACAACGCTTCCTAAGATGGCTGCCAAAAAAAGATAAAAAGGTAAAATCTGAATAGAAGTAAAATAGATCTGTCGAACCAGAACCTGTACTGTCGCATAAGAGTAAGTTTTAGGATGCAACATCGTCATAATAAGCTGTATCGTAAAGTATAAGGAGTCTGTATAATCTTTAAACTTTTTAACAGTTGCTGCCCCGATACGCTCTAAAAAGTTTACAAAAAACAAACCCCATCCTTTAAGCATCATTATATCTTTTTTAATCTAAATCCTACTACAATAAGCGACATGAAACTAAGCCTATTAATCCTGACACTCTCTCTTCTTTTTACCAGTTGTAGTAAACCCGTTGCTACCGTGACTTTATCTAAAAACAATTGTATTGAACTAAGCCAACTTGATGATGAAACCCAAAATAAGATCCTCGCTGTTGACAAGCGAAAAGCGTATGAAAGTTTTGTCACAGGCTGTCAAAAGATCAAACCGCACAATATCTTTTATGAGGTGTGCCAAAAGATCGATGCTCAACCTTTTATGCAAGATTTTTTTGAAAAACATTTTGATTTTTACCGCTGGGAAGATAGAGAGACAAAGAAAAAAGGTCTGATGACAGGCTATTATGAACCTCTTTTAGAGGGACGTCTGCAAAAAGATGCCAATCATACTGTACCCCTTTTGGCTCCACCCGCTGACTTGGTTAAAATCTATCTGAGTTCTGTCATACCTGAACTTAAAGGCAAGGTCGTACGGGGACGTTTGGACAACGGAAAAATCATCCCCTATTATGATAGAGCCGCCATAACCTCCAATCCCAATCCTGACAATGTCATCTGCTGGGTCCAGGACAAAGTGGATCTGTTCTTTTTACAAGTCCAAGGGTCAGGTCGCATACAACTGGAGAACAACCAAACTCTTTTTGTGGGTTACGGAGATAAAAATGGTCACCCCTATCGCTCCATCGGGAAATATATGGTCAAACATAAGATCATGTCTTATGGACAGATGAGTCTACAAGGGATCAAAGCCTGGGCCCAAGAACACTCTGACAGGATCGATGAGATCTTAAACCACAATCCCTCTTACCTCTTTTTTACCACCAACCAAACGCCAGCCAAAGGTGCTTTAGGTGTGGTTTTGACGCCCAAACATTCCATTGCTGTTGACACAAAATACCTGCCCTTTGGAACACCCATGTTTATCCAGACCCAGCACCCTCTGACCCAAGATCAGTTTACAACTGTAGCCATCGCACAAGATAAAGGATCGGCCATCAAAGGGGAACGTCGGATTGATTTTTTCTGGGGTTTTGGAGAAGAAGCAGCTCAACTGGCAGGGCATACCAAAAGCCGAGCTGATATGATTATCATGCTACCTAAAGGGTATCAGGTAGATTTCAAGTAGATCATCTACGACGCAAATCCGCTCTTACGGTGAAAGTCATCCTTTTTCACCACGATCTCTTTTTGTTTCTCTTTACGTTTTGTATCTTTTTCGACAAAGATTTTCTGACGGGTCACAGGATCCATCTCAGTGTAATACATCACGGCTGAATAGGTCCCCGGTGTCGGGGTAAAAACCTGAGCCTGTTCCGGTGTCATCTGCAGTTCATCACGGGTAAAACGCTTCAGTTCATGCATATCTTTTTCTTCACATCCTGGGTGAGCAGCGATAAGATAATAAGTTAGATACTGCTGTTTACCCTCTTCACGATTTAGTTTGTCATAAAGCTTTTTAAAATCAATGAGTGTCTGCTTGCCTGGTTTTCCCATCAGATCCAGTACATGCTGTTGCGTATGTTCAGGTGCCACTTTCATCTGACCAGAGATGTGATGTTTGACAAGCTCCTTAAGATAAGAGTAGCCGTTCTTTTTATCTTCACTGATAAGGTCATATCGAATACCTGAAGCTACAAAGGCTTTTCTTACCCCAGGAACTTCTCGTACCTGTCTTAGTAGATTAATATTACGACTGTGATCCACCTTCATCGAACTACACAGATGTCGAGAGTCTACACAACGCTGATGAGCACAAGTACCATGTTTAAGCTTTTTATTACACTCATAGCCATACATATTGGCTGTCGGACCACCCACATCAGAGATGATCCCTTTATAATCTTGATACTTGTTAAAGTCATTGGCCTCTTTGAGGATCGAATCTTCTGAACGTGTTCTAATCGTTCGACCTTGATGCACGCCAATCGCACAGAAGTTACACTCACCCCAGCATCCTTGATGCGTCATAATCGAAAACTTGATCGTTTCCAGACACTTCACCTTACCTTCAGGCTGATGATAAGGGTGTAGTTCCCTCGTAAATGGTAAAGCAGAGACGACATCCATCTCCTCTTCATTAAGATAATCACACGGAGGATTTTGGATCGAATAACGACTATCTACCTTTTGACACAGACCATTAGCTGAGATCGGGTCATTATTATCATAAAAAAGATCAAAGAGATCGATATAATTCTCTTTAACATCCAGACACTCTTGATGTGATGGTATTTGGTGATAATCCTCAACCGGTTCTTTAGAGATATAACAAAGACCTCTGACTTTTGTGACATCACCACCATCTCGTAAAGCATCTGTCATATCAAAAAGTGCCTGTTCACCCATACCATAGATAAGATAATCCGCCTTCGAGTCAAAAAGGATCGGTTTACGCAGTTTATTGGTCCAATAATCATAATGCGTCACACGACGTAAACTTGCTTCAATACCACCTAAAACAATAGGAGCAGTGTTTTTATAAAAACGACGGATAAGATTAGTATAAACAAGCACCGCTCTATCAGGACGCTTATTGTTTTTTCCACCCGGTGTATAATCATCAGAGTTACGGAACTTCTTCGTAGCCGTATAGTTAGCCACCATCGAGTCAATACTTCCGCCACTCACACCCCAGAAAAGTTTGGGTTCGCCCAAGCGACCAATATCTTTGTCAGTATCTACATCAGGCTGACCGATAATACCGACATTGTAACCGCGTGACTCTAAAAGACGTCCTACAGTAGCCACACCAATAAATGGTGAATCTATGTACGCATCCCCGGAGATAAGAATAACATCAAGCTGCTCAATGCCCCGACGTTTCATCTCTTGGGGTGTCGTTATGAGAAAATCTTTTTCTGTAAATTTATGAAAATCTTGATTGCCGACAGGCCTGTTTATTGACTTGTTACGACGTGAACGCTGTGCTTGACTCATACCCTACTTCCCTAGTTTAATACTGAATTATCGCACAAAGAGATAAAAAGTGTACTGAATATTCTTAAGTCGATTTTAGTTAAAGCTTCATACTATATAATTGCAACAAAAAAAGGTAGCTAATGGAAGAGATAGGTTATATCGGGCTGTTTTTTTACTCGTTTGGGGGTGGATATCTTGGCCTTGTAACGGCAGGTATCCTATCTTATGCCGGGACCTTAGATCTGACCACTTCCATTATTATCGCTACTGTTGCCAACTTTTTAGGTGATACGACACTCTTTTATATGATGCGTTATAACAAAGCCGAGATGATGGGTTATATTAGAAAACATCGTAGAAAATTGGCTTTGGCTCATATCCTGATCAAAAAGCATGGTGACAAAGTGGTTGTCATTCAAAAATTTCTTTATGGTGTCAAGACACTTGTACCTATGGCCATAGGGCTTACGAAATATGACTTCAAACGTTTTACAATTATCAATATCTTTGCTTCTATTTTCTGGGGTCTTGTTGTCGGTATTGCTTCGTTTTACGCAGGAAAAACGCTACTGCCTGTCGTGCAGTACATCAGTGACAACATGATTGTAACAGTTGCTACACTGGCAATCTTCTTAGCCATCTTTTTCTTCTATCTTGAAAAGGCAACCAAGAAAAAATAACTTACCCCATCACCGTTACAACAACTTCTCTAACACTGCTGTGATAACGGTGCTCACATAGATAAATCCCCTGCCAAGTACCAAGATTTAACTTACCATTGGTAATCGGAACTTGCAGACTTACCCCTAAAAGTGAAGATTTGATATGGGAAGGCATGTCATCATTACCTTCATAAGTATGCTCATAATAGGGTTTATCATCAGCTAATTCGGCTAAAAAGTTCCTAAAATCTTTAAGTACACTGGGATCAGCATTTTCATTAATAGTGAGTGATGCAGAGGTATGTTTTAAAAA
>JBFHUP010000193.1:0-4189 GCA_041589975.1 Sulfurimonadaceae bacterium
AACCTCACGTTGCGCTTGAAGGATGTGCCGTGGGACCAGGCGTTGGACATCATCTTGCAGGCCAAGGGTCTGGGTCTACGCAAGAGCGGCAACGTGATCTGGATTGCGCCAAAGGACGAACTGGCGATCAAGGAACAGGCTGAACTCGAAGCCAGCAAGAAGAAAACGGAACTCGAACCGGTGCGCACGCAGGGCTTCCAGCTCAATTACACCAAGGCCGAGGAAGTGGCCAAGGGCTTGACCGGCCAGAATACGACGGGAGGTGGAGGCCAGTCGACCCGTATCTTGTCGCCCCGTGGCAGCGTCATCTCAGAACAGCGGACCAACCAACTGTTTGTCACCGACATCCCGACCAAACGCCAGCTCAGGGTGCTCGCTGTAAGGGTCATGAGCAAGGGTTAGAAGGTCTGAAATCATAGTATAATCTTGAGCTTCTGCTGCCGTGATAGCTTCTTGCAAAATGTGATTTTTTAAAACATATTTGGGATTGATTTTTTGCATAAGCGTGTGTCGTTCTTGATGGGAAAGGCTCTCTTTGGCTAAACGTGCATCATATTTTTTGAGCCACATTTCCAAAGGCTTTCTATCTGCAACCATGGCTAAAATATCTTTAGGTTCACCATCATAAAAACTGAGTCTTCTGAAAAAGGCAGTGTAATCGGTAGGGGTCTCTCCCATAGCATCCAAAAGCGATACAACCAGGTCCATATCTTCTACTTCACTTTTCATAAGGCCCAGCTTTTGATACATGAGATTTAAATAAGTCTCATCAAAGAGGGGTCCAAAGTTGTTTAAAGCTTTTAAAGTCTCTTCATAATCTACTATAGGTGAGATGGCTTTAGCTAATTGTTGTAAGTTCCAGTGAGCCACGGCAGGCTGATTGCCAAAGGCATAACGACCCTCGACATCGGTATGGTTGCAGACATAGCTGTAGTCATAGTCATCTAAAAACGCAAAAGGACCATAGTCGATAGTACGGCCATCAATGGACATATTGTCCGTATTCATCACACCATGGGTAAAGCCGACACTTTGCCATTTGGCGATGGTAACAGCCGTATTGGTAACGATCTCTTTATACATCTCGAGATAGGCATTGTCAACATCTTTGAGGTGGGCAAAGGACTCTTCGATGACATAATCAGCCAGCATTTGTATCTTTTGGGGTTCGCCCACGGCATTAAAATACTCAAAGGTCCCAAACCGTACCCAGGTTGGCGAGAGGCGTAAAACAACGGCCCCTTTTTCCCATGACTCTCTTGCAACATCCGTATCACTTCCTATGAGGGCTAAAGCTCTTGTGGTTTGGATACCCAGTCCATGCATCGCTTCAGAGATGAGATATTCTCTGATGCTGGAGCGTAAAACAGCTCTACCATCACCGTGACGTGAGTAAAGTGTCTGCCCAGCACCTTTGAGTTGCAGGTTTTGACCATTGACTTTGCCCAGATTGATCGCTCTGCCATCACCTAAACGGGGTACAAAATGGCCAAACTGATGTCCCGCATAAACCATGGCAAAGGGCTCACTACCATCCATAGTATAGGTGCCGTTGAGAATTTCGATCAGATGTTCATCGTGGATGAGCTCTTCACTGACGCCTAAGAGTTTGGCCGCATCTTGGGAAGCGGAGATTAAAAAAGGATCTTTCAGCGGTGTGGGTTTACGTTTTTCATAAAAAAGTTCATCAAGCTTCATGTAGGGTGTTGTCAGTTTTAGATCGGAAAATTTCATATCACAGTGTACATCTGTAGGATTAAACAAAAGAGCGTTTAAAAAACCAAATTATTTTTGTAGATTCTTTTAAGTCTTGCATACTACACTTATGGCATGAATCAAAACCTTCAAACCGTCTTACATTATCATGAAACCACTAAGCATGCTTCGCATCGTTATGCCAGATCCTTAGGTTATATGGACTGGAGTACCCAGCCTGACCCTTTCCGCAGTTATAATGGCTCACCAACCATAGAGATGCCTTTGGCAATGGATAACACCACACCGCCCTATTATTTGATTGATCAAGATCTGCCTGCCGCTCCGTTATGTATGGAGTCGATCTCCCAGCTACTGCAGTTTTCCATGGGATTAGCCGCATGGAAAAGCAGTGGCGGTTCAAGTTGGGCTGTTCGTTGTAATGCTTCAAGCGGCAATCTACACCCTACTGAAACCTACTTGGTCTTACCACCGATACTGTACGAGCAAGGAGGTGAAACTTCGGTTATGCACTACTGCCCCAAAGATCATCTGCTGGAAAACCTTGCCGTTTTAAAGAGCTCCTTTTGGGAGAAGCTGCCTGAGGGGAGTTTTCTTGTTGGCTTTTCGACGATCACTTGGCGAGAGGTCTGGAAATATGGTGAAAGAGCCTTTCGTTATTGTCACCTAGACACAGGTCATGCATGGCAGGCTTTGGTACTGTCTGCTAAGATGCTGGGGTGGAAAGTGACACGGCTTGACAGTGTCACAGATCAAGACCTAGACACACTTTTTGGTCTGACACAAGAGGATAGATTTTTTGAGTCAGAACATGGTGATATGCTGTGTGTTATCTCACCTTATGAGGTCTCACCGCGTATGGATATTGATGAGTTGGTCAGCAACGTCCCACTGGTTTTTGAAGGAATTGCTAATAAATTGAGTCCTGCTATGCAACATTGGGATATCATCCCTGCTATTGAAGAGGCTACCAAAACCGAACCGATACCTCAAAAGATGCAGATGCCGTTGCCTACATTAAGAGAGCCTACTCAAGAGTCTAAAGATGTGATTCTAAACCGACGAAGTGTGCATGTGATGGACAAAGTACGTTCACGGCTTTCACTGCATCAGTTTAAGACGATCATGCAAAGTGTCAGCGGTCCGCTTGATGGAAAACAAAACTGTGCCCATCTGGTGATGTTTATTCATCAAGTTGAAGATTTTGAACCGGGTATCTATATCTTGGTTAGAAATCCTGATCATTTAGAGATGCTTAAAGCGGTGATGCATCGTTCATTTGCTTGGAAAACAACGGCAGTAGAACATATCTATATGTTGGAGCTGGGCGATTTTCAACAAGCCTCTAAAGCCATTAGCTGCAGTCAAGATATTGCCAGTGACGGGGCCTTCTCTTTAGGTATGTTATGCCACTTTAGTGAGCAGCTGCAAACCTACGGGGCTCATCGCTATAAAGAGTTCTATTGGGAGTGCGGAGCGATAGGTCAGCAGCTTTATGTGGAAGCTACATCGATGAAGATTTCAGGAACCGGTATCGGCTGCTTTTTAGATGATATGTTTCATGAGCTGTTGGGCATTAAAGACAACCGTTTTCAATCTTTGTATCACTTTACGGTAGGTCGGGGTTATGTAGATAGCCGCATCATGACACAGCCTGCTTATAAGGCTAGAGATTAAGCAGTCTGATGAGTTTAGCCGAGAGATATTGCTTATGCTCTTTAAGAGACTTTTGAAGTTGGATGTAGGCATCGATACTTGAAAAAGCATCATCGCTGGCATATTGTATCTGACTCTCGGTCAAAGTCTCATTTTGCCAGTTAGAAACCGTCGTTTTTTTATTTTTTTTCAGATTTTTTTTCAGAACCGCAGCGACAAGCTGTTTGGAACCGATATTGTTGCTTCGGCCCAGATGCTCAAAGATCGTGTTGAGATCGACAAAACTTTCACACTTCATTTGAAACTCCTCTTTGAGGCTTTTAATGTCTGATCCCAGCCCGACACCTACTTTTTTGATGTTCTTATCTTTGGTAATGATCTCGAGCTGGATGGGATGGGTTATTTTGTTGATTTGAAAGATGTAACAGACTTTCGAGGTAGCCATTTGAAAGAGGTCGGTGTACTGTCTTTGGCCCTTTTCAAACACGGGTTTGGATTCTGTATCAAATCCAATAACAGGCTCTTTTTTGAGTTTTTTAAGTGTTACAGCGAGATTGGCATCTGTGATGATCTCAACAGATCTTTGATGATCCTCATAGACAGGAAGTAGATCGAGCTCTTCTTTGTTACGATGGTAAAGCAATTCACTTTTGTAAGCAAGATAGTTAGCATACTCTGGGTGGTGGTGTTGTAAAAACTGGGTGGCTGCTTCATTAATCAATTCTTGCAGCTTTTTTAAATCATCGGTTCCAATGATTTTGGCTAAAGTTGCCAGCTTTTTTGTTTGACTGATCAGATGCAAAAAGTTCATATCAAA
>JBFHUP010000194.1:0-4189 GCA_041589975.1 Sulfurimonadaceae bacterium
CCTGAGTGACAATCTCTTTTTCTCTTTTTGTCTTAAAAAAGCAACACTGCCTGAAGATCTGCCACTCTCTGCCACATCGATCTATTTTAGTTTTTTACTCAAAGAAGTTTTGGCAGATTTAGGGTCATCCGTATGGATGAAATGGCCCAATGACTTTTATCTTGAAGATCAAAAGATCGGGGGAACGATTACCAATGTGACGTCGGACTGGTTTGTCTGCGGTATTGGTTTAAATATGAAACGTGCACCGCAAGGATATCAACATTTAGATATAAGTATCGAAAATGATACGCTTTTAAAAAAATATGAAAAATCTTTGAAAAATTTACCCTCATGGAAGAAGCTTTTAAAAAAGTTTGAGATAGAATTTATAAAATCTAAAAATTTCTCTACCCATATCGGGAATGAAAAAATCGCCTTGCATGATGCTAAGTTAGCTGATGATGGGGCTTTAGTGATAAACGGTCAAAGGATTTACAGCTTACGATGAGTGAAATAATTACGATTGCAAATCAGAAAGGTGGGGTAGGCAAAACGACTACTGCAGTTAACTTGGCCGCATCTTTGGCTGTTGCAGAAAAAAGAGTGTTACTTCTTGATGCAGACCCGCAGGCGAATGCGACAACCAGCCTTGGGTATCATCGAAACGATTATGAATTTAATATCTATCATGCCCTCATCGGTACCAAAGACCTATCAGAGATCACACTGAAAACGTCACTGCCGACACTCTCTCTTGTACCATCCAATATTGGTTTGGTTGGGGTTGAAAAAGAGTTTTATGATAAAAAAGGCAAAAATGAAAGAGAATTGATCTTGAAAAAAGCTATCGACAAGATCAAAAAAGAGTATGACTATATCATTATTGATTCGCCGCCTGCTTTAGGACCAATGACGATTAATGCACTTTCAGCGGCAAACTCGGTAATTATTCCGATTCAGTGCGAATTTTTTGCTTTGGAAGGTTTGGCTCAACTTTTAAATACCATTCGTCTGATTCGCAAGACGATCAATCCAAAGTTGAAGATCAGAGGTTTTCTGCCTACGATGTTTAGCAGCCAAAATAATCTTTCTAAGCAGGTATTTTCAGATCTTACGGCTCACTTTGAGAATAAACTTTTCAAAAATGGTGATGAATATATTGTTATTCCGCGTAATGTTAAACTTGCGGAATCACCAAGTTTTGGAAAACCGGCTATTTTATATGATGTAAAATCTCATGGTAGTGTTGCTTATCAAGATCTTGCTCACGCGATCTTGGCGTAATTCATGGCTAAAAAAACAGGATTGGGCCGAGGGCTCGGTGAAATATTTGATGAGATAACATCTGCTTACGAAAATGAACTTCCGACTGAACATGCTATGGAAGAGATTCCGCTGGTTGAGATTAAAGTCAACCCTTATCAACCACGAAAAGTTTTTAACGAAGCTCAAATAAAAGAGCTTGCGGGTTCTATTAAACGGCACGGTCTATTGCAACCGATCGTTGTCACTAAAGATATGGATGAGTATATCTTGATTGCCGGTGAGAGAAGGCTTCGTGCATGCAGAATGGCGAATATGTCACATATTAAAGCCATTATTACGGATGTTGAACCATCAAGCTTTCACGAATTGGCTTTGATTGAAAATATTCAAAGGGAAAACCTCAACCCTATTGAGCTAGCCCAATCTTTTGAGTCACTTTTAAACGAGCATGATCTCACGCATGAAGAGCTCTCACACCAAGTTCATAAAAGTCGTGCACAAATCACCAATACTTTAAGATTGTTGACATTAAGTCAGAAAGTTCAAGAGGCTTTATCCGATAATAAAATCACACAAGGACATGCCAAGGCTCTTATTGGTCTGGAAGTTGAAGATCAAGAATTGATGCTGAATTCTATTATCGGTCAAAAACTTTCCGTTCGCGAAGTTGAGCAGATGGCTAAAAGTTTTAAAAGTGGTACACCTGAACCTCTACCACAAAAAGAGAAAAAAGTCTCTTTGGATTTTAGTGAACTTGAAGCTAGAATGAAAAATGTATCTGTAGCTATGAAGGCCAAAGATCAACACTGTACCTTCACATTTGAAAATCAAGAAGAGCTGGATAAATTTACGAAATTATTTAATCTTTAACTATGATTTAGCAAATAGATGGTAAAATTTCAAAAAATTGGGGAGGAAGTATGATTAAACTAGAAATTGATCCGTTAATGTTTGGTTTGACGCTTGCAGTATTTTTATTGATGATTGCACTGCTGAACAACTGGCTTTATAAGCCTATGTTGGCGTACATGGAAGATAGAGATGCAAGTATTAAACGTGACTTAGCGGAAGCAAACACTAATGATTCTGAGATTAAAAAGCTCGAAGAAAAAGCTCAATCAATCATTGATGAAGCTAAAGCAGAAGCATCTCAGTTACGTCAGAAGATGCTTGAAGATGCAAAGCTTTTAGCATCAAGTAAGATTGAAGCTAAACGAAATGAGTTAGAGGATGAGTATAAAAAATTCTCTACAGAACTTGAAGCTGAACGAGCGTCTCTAAAAGAGAACTTACTTTCTCAAAAGTCACAATTCCAAGATGCACTAAAAGCAAAATTTAGTCAAATTTAAGAAGGGAAGTAGAATGATAAAAATATTTACACTATTAATGTTAGCATCATCTGCTGCTTTTGCATCAAGTGGTGGCGAGACTGATATTGTCGCACGTAGTATCAACTTTGCAATCTTTGCAGGTGGTTTATATTATTTGATTGGTGATAAGGTCAAAGCTTTTTTTGTAGATCGTTCTGAAAAGATTCAGTCTGATCTTAAAAAAGTACAAGATCGTGTTGCAGAAACAAAACTTGCAAAACAAGCTGGTGAGAAAAAAGTAGAAGAGGCTAAAAAGATCGCGGCTGATTTTTTAGCAACCTCAAAAAAAGAGGGTGTTTTACTGAATGAAAAGATCAATGAACAGATGTTGGTTGATCTAAAATCATTAGAGTCACAACAAGAGTCATTGATTAAATTTGAACAGCGTGAAATGGTATCTTCTGTTGTTGAAGAGTTAATGGGTGACATTCTTTCTGACGAAAATATTCCATTAGATAATGAAGTGATTACTGAAATCATGTTAAAGAAGGTGGCGTAAGTGAAAGCAGAAATAGCAAAACGTTATACAGATGCTTTAGTTGACGGTGTTTCGACTGATGATCTGGTTAACTTACAAGAGATCTTTGCTTCTTTAGCAGATGTTTTAGAGGATCAAAAAGTTAAATCGATTTTCTTTTCCCCTTATATGAATGACGAAAATCGTCAAGAGATTTTACTTCAAGCAGTGGCATCTGCAAAAAGTGATAAAGTGAACAACCTTGTTAAGTTACTTGTTGAAAAAAGACGTATGGAAGTGTTTGGAGCTATTGCTGAAAGCCTATCGAGTATGATCGCACAGCAGACAAAATCTTATACGGGTAAAGTGTATGCAAATACAGCGGTAAAAAAAGCAACCTTAACAAACTTTGGTAAGAACATTGGTGCAAAACTTGATGCTAATGTAAATTTCGAGTCTGTTAAAGATGACTATAACGGTGTCAAAGTTGCAGTAGATGGTCTGGGTGTTGAAGTAAGCTTTTCTAAAAGTACAGTTCGCGACCAAATGATCCAACATATTTTAAAATCAATCTAATCTGAGAAAGGAGATAGAATAGTGGTAGAAAAAATTAAAGCTGATGAAATTAGTTCAATTATCAAAGAGCGTATTGATAATTTTGAGATTAACGTAGATATTAATGAAGTAGGTAAAATCGTAACGGTTGCAGATGGTATTGCACAAGTTCACGGTCTTATGGGCATCATGGCAGGTGAGGTAGTTGAGTTCGAAAACGGTACTCAAGGTATGGCACTGAACTTAGAAGAAAACAGTGTTGGTATCGTTGTACTTGGTAACCCAAATGCATTATTCGAAGGTATGAGCGTTAAGCGTCTTGGACGTCTTTTAAAAGTTCCAGTTGGTGATGCAATGCTTGGTCGTGTTGTTAATGCACTTGGTGAGCCAATTGATGGTAAAGGTCCAATCGAAGCAACAGAAATGCGTTTCGTAGAGGAAAAAGCTCCTGGTATTATGGAACGTAAATCTGTACATGAGCCACTTCACACTGGTATCAAAGCAATCGATGCACTCGTGCCAATCGGTCGTGGTCAACGTGAGCTTATCATTGGTGACC
>JBFHUP010000195.1:0-4181 GCA_041589975.1 Sulfurimonadaceae bacterium
GCGAATTGATTTCACTGACAAGGTCACGTAACTGCATACCTGCTTTAATCTCAAAATTATGTTCGCTTTCACCCACTTTGATGGTGAGTTCAGAGTCCTGTGCAGCAAGGGAGGCAGTTTTGCTGACAAAAGGGTCTGATTGAATGATATGCTCAGTCGCTAGTTGTTCCACTTTAATGTTGATATTTTGCGGTTCAACCCCATCTTCTACGACAGCAGAAACGCCATCACCAATAACACTGGCGGTTCTTTGCAGATAGAGAAAATCATCTTTAATGGATGATGTATCGGTTTTAAGAGAGTGCAAAAGTTTGGTAAAAGCAGAGAGGGATTCTATTTTTTGTTCATATTTACCAATCGATTTCTCTATAGGGTTGACGATAGCTTTTTCGTCTGCACTACGCAGTTTATTGATGGTCTCCATATTAAGACCGTTGTTACTACCGATTCCTAAAGACTTTACTCCAGCCACGACTTATCCTTGCTTGTCAAATAAGAGGCCGATAAACTCTTTCATGCTGGTCATGAGAGAGACGGCTTCTTCTGTCGGAAAACGACGAATGATTTCGTCAGTTTTTTTATTGATAATGGATACTTGAAGCATCTCAGCCTGGTCATTGTATCCAAAACGCAGATCGGTGCTAATCAGGCTGATCTCTTCATTAAGATTGGCAATAAGCCGTTCCATCTCCATTTTGGAGAGCTGTTTTGATACAACAGCATCCTTTTCAACCTCTTTTTGATAAGCCTTAATAGGGTCAGACTTAGAAGCTGCATGTGACTGAGAGCTAGGATCAGGCTGCTTAAAGTTGTTCACTTTGTTATTGGTGATTTCCATAATGTGCCTCCTTGCAGGTTTTATGGTATATCTAAGACCATTAATCGGCAATTATGAAAATAACTTTAACATAAAAATGGAAAAATTTAGAAATTTGTCAAAATAATAGGATAGAATACCTTTAAAACATGAAACAGTATATCCGCCTTTTACAAAACAATCCCGTGGTTCGCCGCTTAACACTCATTCAGCTCATATCCTATTTCGGTACCTGGTTTTCCAATGTCGCCATCTATACGCTACTTGTCAGAATGGATGTCAGTGCTACAACTATTGCATTGGTGGCGTCACTGCATTTTTTGCCAGGCGTGATACAAGCACCCTTTACAGGTGTGCTGATTGACCGTATCACGCCTAAGGTTTTAATGCTTATTTTACTTATGACCGAATTGATATCTACACTGTTACTGCTTTTAATTACGGATGTATCCATGTTAAGCCTGTTGTATGTCTTGATCGTTATCCGCATGAGTGCGGCAAGCTTTTATTTTACGGTAGAGATGAGCTTGTTGCCGAGAATTTTAGATCATCAGTCATTAGAGGATGCCAATACGCTGCACTCTATGGTATGGTCATTTTCTTATACTTTCGGGATGGCTATTAGCGGTGTTGTCGTAGCGTTTGTTGGCCCTTATGTCGCCATTGTTTTAGATGCCGCTCTTTTTTTGATCTCTTTTATGCTGCTTTGGATGCTCTATTTTAAGCCTGAGATGCAGCGTACACAAAAGCACTTTTTTAGAGAATTTCTAGATGGTCTGAGTTATATTAAAAGTGAGCCCAAAATCGTAGCACTGTTGATTTTACATGCAGTTGTGGGCTTAACTGCTATCGATGCACTTGTGGTTTTGTTGGCTAAGCACTATTATATAGCACTGATCAGTGTACCCTTGGCTATCGGTTTGATCCATGCGGTTAGGGCTTTGGCTCTGATTGTGGGGCCTTTATGGATTGCTTCACGAATCAATATGCAGACACTCTTTTATCTTTTGCTTTTTCAGGGATTGGCCTTTATCGCATGGTCACTTTACATTGAAAATTTTTACTACAGTTTGGTTTTAAGTTTTGTGGTGGGCTTTGGCATAACGACACTCTGGGCCTATACCTATACGTTGATACAGATCCATACAGATGAGAAGTTTTATGGTCGGGTTGTCTCTTATAATGATATGCTCTTTTTGGCAGTCGGAGCTGTGACGGCTTATATGATCGGACTATTGTTTGAGTGGGGACTGAGTTTAATGCTGATTACACAACTTATAGGCTTGGGGTTTTTGCTGTGCACTCTTTACTATCTGGTTATTAAGAAAAAATATTTTAGGGAGCAAAAAAGATGAGTATGGCTATTATTGGCGGTATCTTATTAAATATCGGTGCTTTTTTCACCATGAAAGGTTGGATATACCGATCAGTAATGGTCTATATCGTAGCTGATGTCTGTTGGATCTTTTTGGCTTATGAAAATGGAGATATGACAGGCATGTTTCTTATTACCATTGGAACCATACTGGGAGTCATTGCTTTTTATAAGATGTATATGGGTAAAATGCGAAAAGAGTTATGACAAGGGAAATGATGAAAGCTACAGTTACTCTTTTAATGATGCTGGTTATGAGTTCAATGGCCTATGCCAAGTATGAACAAGATGGTCCGGTCAATGGCTATGAGGTTTATAAAAAGAAGTGTCAGATGTGTCATGTCGAACGCCTGACAAAAAAGCAAGCCTTAGCCAGTTTTAAAACACTCAAAGCTCCCCCGATGAATGAAGTATCTGCCCGCATGAAAGAGAATATTTTAGTCAAGAATAATGATGAAGAAGTTAAACGTCAATTGATTTTGACTTTTATGCGAGACTATATCATCAACCCTGATATTGATAAAAGTATGTGTCATATGGGTGCTTTAGACAGATTTGATGTGATGCCGTCACAAAAAGGAAAGCTGACGAAAGAAGAGCTTTATGCTGTGACTGAGTGGGTTCATGATAATTATGTAGGCAGCGTATTTAAATAATGAGTACGATTTTTTTGGGTGAAGAGGTCTTTTTAGAGCGTATTGTACGTCTTTATCATGCTGCTATCATGACTTTACCCGATGGTGATACGGTGCAGGTCTCGTTTGAGTGGGCTGAGAATAAATTTGATCAGATTAATATTACAGGTTTTGTTATCTGTTTTGATTATGGAGATAAAGCTCCCCAGGTTCGTGACAAAAAAGAGTTTTTCTTTGAGAGTTTTGATGCCTTTGAAGAGGCTATGAAAACATTGACGCTACTTATTCACGAACATGAAAAACCCTCTTCGTAGTCCTTTGATTTTATGATAAAAACCATCCTTTACATTGCCATTCCCGCAGCTTTAAAACATCTGCTGGATATGCTTTTAATCATTATCGATATGATTATGGTGGGCTCATTGGGTGTAGATCAAGTCGCTGCTGTAGGATTGGGACTACAGTTTTTAATGGTTCTTGGTGTTGTAATGACACTTTTTTCGGTAGGCGGTAATGCCGTTATAGCACGACTTAAAGGAAGCGGTCGCATCTATAAGGCAAATGTAACGCTTTATAATCTCATAGGGATAGTATTTGTACTCTCTATTGTGACGATGATTTTGGTTATTCCTAACGTTTATGAGATTTATTTATTACTTCAAGTGACACCTGAAGTCGCCCAGTTTGGCGTAGATTATTTTCAAACCGTTGCCTTTGGTTTTGTGTTGATGTTCTTTGATACGCTTTTCTTTACCTACTTCTCTGCTATGGGTAATACAACTTTTTCTTTATATATCAAGCTTATTTCTGCAGTGATTAATATCATCTTGAACTATGCTCTCATCTTTGGTCACTTTGGAGCACCGGCATTGGGTGTCAAAGGAGCAGCTATTGCTACCGTTATCGCTGTTGGAATTAATGTGTTGATCTATATAGTGATTTTAAATCGCAGCCGTATTTATGGTATTGTTCCGCTTTTTTCGCCAAGGATCATTAAAGAGGTTTATAAAATAGGGATGCCCGCATCCATAGAGCGTGGAATTGCCTCTTTTTCGTTTATGTTTTTTGTAGCGATTATCGCAGGGTACTCAACTGAATCACTGGCGGGGTATCAGATCGGTCTGCGTATTGAGGGTATAGCCTTTATGCCGGGGTTTGGTTTTTCAGTTGCTGCTATGACCCTGATGGGACAATATCTCGGAGCCAAAGATCCTGCCGGGGCTGAAGAGGCTGTCAGAATCACCTCATGGATTGCCGCCGGATTTATGGGTTTTGTCGGTATTTTTATGGTGGCAGTACCGGAATATGCCATCTACTTTTTCACGCAAGACCCCCGAACAACCCAAGAGGCAGC
>JBFHUP010000196.1:0-4174 GCA_041589975.1 Sulfurimonadaceae bacterium
ATATCATAGAGGGTATCGACTAATATCTCTAACTTGAGAGGTTTTTTCAAATATCGGAATACCCCAGCATCAATAGCATGAAGCATATTCTCTTCATCTGTTTGAGCTGTTGCAATAATTATTTTGACAAATGGATTAATTTTTTTGATCTCTTGAATCATCTCAATACCATTCATCCGTGGCATATTAAGATCTGCAATAACAATACTGTGATTATTCTCTTTAAAAGCATCCAGACCGGCCTGTCCATCCTCTGCCAATGTATATTGCGAAAAGACCATCCCTAAGAGCTTTTCCATATTTTCTCTGAGTGCTTCATGATCTTCAACATACAAAAGAGGATGGTTCTTGACCTTCTCCTTTACCTTTAAGAGTTTCTCTTTGAGTGCAGACATCTCTTCGCCTCATTATTAAATTCTATTTATTACTATTAAAAATGATACATGATAATTATATAAAAAGAGATTAAGACTTTTGGCATGACTGTTTGATAAGTGATTCAATCCTCGATCACTCCCTGTAAGGTGCTTTTTGTGCTGTATCTGACGAAACGCCATCCTCATTAAAGTGTTTTAAACTCCTTAATAAGCTCCAGCTGTCTTTCATGAAGGTAGGCATTCAGTTTATTTTCCATCATTTCGTTATATTCAAACATCACGACAACAAAATATTTACTTTGCTCCTTATAAAGCTGTTTAATACTTCCATGCATCGTGATACTTAAAAGCCTTTGTTCATGCTCTAGCAGCAATGAAACTTTTACCCTATCCTTTTCTTTCATACCGACAGGTAACATCTTGATATTTAACTTTACTGCAACCTTTGATAGATCCACAATAGTAATCTCGGTATAGAGTTTTGATCCATGATAAAAAAGCGACACCGTATCCGAACCGTGAGGCTCCAAACGTTGATACTCTCTTTGTAATGCTGTTTTGGTCAAAAAATGCATATGGCTTATAACAACGGTCTGCTCCTTATAATCAATATGCTCAATATTTTTAGTAACAAGATCTGATGAAAAGAATTCAGAAGAGAGCGTTAGGGAGTGCTTATGCTCAAGAATTTTCAGTTGTACCTCACTGGTTTTGATCGTCACTGTTTCTCCGCATACTGCTACTACTCTGCCCTTATTAATAATAGACAGACCCTTATAATCACTGTACAAAATAATCTCTGCTTGATTCTCGTAAACGACATTCATAAGCTTTTCAATAGAGCCATAATCCTCTTCCAATCCGCTTCGCGTCTGTTCAAATTTGTTTACCATGGCACAAAGGTTTAAATCTGTCACATCATCAAAAGTCAAAAGAACACTATTTTTTTTATCCGCAATCTGATTGATTTTCAAAATCATATGCCGCTTACTTTGCAGTGCCGTCTTGATTTTAACGTGGTAGAGTTTCTCAGGATGTTTCAACACATGTTCCAACCATGTTTCGCCCGGTTTGGAGTACAAAAAGCCCTCCTCCTCCAAAAGCAGATCATCCATGCTGGAAAACTTATCCAAATAATCATTCAGGTTTTTTGCATCAACCACATTAAGAAAACTTTGATTGACTAAAACCGGAGTCTGTTTATGTAAAAGCATAATCATCTGCGTCTGATTATTGACAACGACTTCAAAAAGAGGCGATGATGTCAGATAGCCATTTTCAAGTTCAATGCGTGAGACAACATCAGATAAACTATCCGCCAAGGCTTCAGGTTTCACAGGCTTTTTAAGATACCTATGCACACCATGATGCATGGCATTGACCAGATTCTCTTCACTGTCATCAGCAGTTAAGACAATAATCTTTGCAAAGGGATTGATCTTTCTAACCTCTTTAATCAACGCTAACCCACTTAGCTTCGGTATCGCAAGATCGAGTATCAGAATACTTTTGTCATTTTTTTTAAAGGCTTTTAAGCCAGATTCCCCATCTTCTAAAGCTCGGTAATAGGTGAAAAGTTTATTAAAAAGTTTTTTCATCTGTTCACGAAGCTGATGATTCTCCTCAATATAGATCAGAGGAATATCTTTGATTCTCTTTTTAAGTGATACTAACTTCTCTTTAAGTTCTGACATTCATTAACCTGATTTATTAAAATCTATTTAATAGTATGAAGTAGTATACTTTGGATTACTAAAATGTATTTTAAAATTTTCAAACTACTTTATAAGGACTTGAGCTAGAAGACGTTACAATCCTTACTATTGACTATAAAGTAAAGGCACAGGGATGTTTACGGGCTTAATTCGAGAGTTGGCAACAGTTTCAAGCTATCACAATGAGACACTAAAACTCAAATCAACCTACAAACCTGGTATGGGTGACTCTATTGCGATTAACGGAGCGTGCCTTACGGTGACCGCTGTTAATCCGCCCTACTTTGAAGTTGAACTATCCAAAGAGAGCCGTGATATCCTAGCCATGGAAAACTACAGCGGTAAAGTGCACATGGAACCGGCCATGCAGTTTGGGGATCGTATCGAAGGTCATATGGTACAGGGTCATGTGGATTGCATCGCAAGCGTAAGCAAGATCACCCAATCAGAAAATGCCTGGGATGTCTATTTGGATATCCCTAAAGCCTTTATCATTTATATGATGCCAAAAGGCTCGATTGCTGTAGATGGCATCAGCTTGACCATTAATGAGATTCAAGGCACCACCGTCAGACTGACCATTATCAAACACACGATGAAAGAGACGCTTTTTAGCGACTACAAAGTAGGTAGACGTGTCAATATCGAAACAGACATGTTTGCCCGTTACGTCTACAATATGCTGCATGCCAACAAAGATCCACTAACCTGGGAAGAGGTCGAGCGTCAACATGCCCGTTACTAAAAAAGCCGTTGCATTAGGCTATGATGCCTCAACACAAGATGCCCCTAAGGTTCTCGCTAAAGGTCAAGGCTTTATCGCCCAAGAGATCATCAAAAAAGCCGAGGCCTTTGATATCAATATCTTTTCCAACCCTGCTTTAGCCGATGCTTTGATCAAGCTCGATCTAAATGATGATATCCCGGCTGAACTCTATCAAGGTGTGGCAGAACTCTTTGCTTGGCTTGCCAATATTGAACAAGAAGCTATTCATCCCTAAGAGGCTGTACATCAGGATTAACAAACTTTTTATGCTCCATATCGACGATACTACATTGCTGCGGCATTTCTAACAGGGGATGTAAAGTTGCCAAGGTGGAATTACGTATTTTCTCATCTCTGTAAAGATAGAGATAAAAACCATTTTCATACAGAGCCAGCCGCGTTTTTAGTGCGGTAGAGTAGGTGGTTAACACCCCTGTATCTTTCATCGCTTTTTTAATATCGTTAAAATACTCTAGCGTCCACAAAGCTGGGTTTTCATCGGGAGAAAAGGCATCCTGATAGACGATATCAAAGCTTTTCTCAAACCCTTTAATATAAGTTCTGGCATCGCCTATAAAAAGTTCAATGACATATTTCTCAGTGCTATATCTTTGATCTTTGATAAGCTGTTTTAAAATAGGCAAATAGGGCTGAAGCTCTTTAGGGTATGTGAGTCTATCCAGAGTCTCAAGCATTGCCGCATCAAGCTCCGGCGAATAAATTTGCAACGGTTTTTTATCATGCTGATCGTTATACCACAGTGTCGCTAAGGTATTAAGTCCCAAACCAAAGCAGATATCCAAAATCTTTAAACTCTTTTGATCTTTTTGCAGAGTCAGTGCGGGCAGGACATGTTTATGCAAGGACTCTATGAGTGCCCCATCTTTAGTAGAGTGATAACATTGATTGTATCGGGTCGAAAAAAGGGTGTAACTACCGTCAGCTGTCTTAACAGCCTCGTAGTTACGATAGTGAGCTTCCTCTTTTTGAGGCATTAAAAATTAGTTGACTTTATCGAGATCAAGTTTAAGTGCAGCATTATCCATAATACCGATCTTGCTTGAAAGAACATTGCGAGCAATCTCTTGAGCATCTTCAAGTGAGTGCATTTTAAAGGTACCGCATTGATAAACATTGAGTTCCGGGATATCTTTTTGCTCTTTAACGCCTATAACATCCTCCATCGCCTCTGCCCATGCTTTAGCCACACGCTCTTTATCCGGTTTCCCAATAAGACTCATATAAAAGCCTGTACGGCATCCCATAGGTGACAGGTCAATAATCTCAACACCATTACCGTTTAGATGGTCTCTCAT
>JBFHUP010000197.1:0-4171 GCA_041589975.1 Sulfurimonadaceae bacterium
ACTCTCATTACGAGCTTTGAGGAAGGTAGGGGATTTTTGGATATACTCTTTCATATCATCAGGAGCGATGGAGGCCATTTGGTTAAAAAGCTCTTCGTACTCCTGCGTTTTACCTGCAAAATTGTTTTGTAAAACAAAATTATGGATCTTCATCTGGAATTTTTTAAAATCTTCTGAGAACTGTTCTTCTTTGGTAGACATAGCGAAACCTTATAATTTTTGTAACTCTATCAAATATAAATTTACACTCTGGTAAAAGAAATCTGTTAAGTTGGAATATTTCTTGCATGTTTAGCCCCCTTTTAGAAAACTTTCTATAGAATGAACCGAACATTTTATACAAAGTGCCTATATGCGAATTGATAAATTTTTAAATAGTGTGAATCTGACAAAACGCCGTGCTATCGCACAAGATATGCTGGCTCAAAAGGTTGTCGCTATCAATGATGTCCCATGTAAACCTTCAAAAGATGTGAAGGTGGGAGACATTATCACAATGACCTTTTTGGAATACACCAAGCGTTATGAAGTACTGGATATTCCCAAAACTAAAACCATCCCCAAAACGGCACAATCAGAGTATGTAAAGGAACTATCATGATGAATTACCAAGAGGCTATAACGACTTTTGAACATCTCTTTTCACAAGGGCTGGGTGATGATGCCATGAGAAGATTGTTGGTGAAGCTTTATGAGCGTGGTGAGACGGCTGAAGAGATAGCTGCTGCTGCAACTGTGATGCGGGAACACTCCATTAAGCTTCCAGTGCCTGAAGCTTTAGAGGATAGACTGATTGATAACTGTGGAACCGGCGGGGATAAAAGCGGAAGTTTTAATATCTCTACGACGGTTTCGATACTGCTTTCAGCGGCTGGATCTATGGTGGCCAAACATGGAAACCGCTCCATTACAAGTAAGTCGGGTAGTGCAGATGTACTTGAGGCTCTAGGGATTAATCTGAATCTTGCTCCCCAAAAGCAGGTGACCATGCTGCAGGAGTGTGGATTTACCTTTATGTTTGCTGTCAATCATCATCCGGCTATGAAGTTTATTATGCCCGTACGTAAATCCTTGGACCATCGTACGATATTTAACATTTTGGGACCTCTGACCAATCCTGCAGGCGTAAGAAAGCAACTTATTGGCGTTTTTGATAAAGATTATATCCACAGAGTCGCTAAAGCATTGGAACTTAACAACGCAGAAAAAGCGATGGTAGTTAGCAGTGCAGATGGTATGGATGAGATCGGTATCTCAACGGTGAGTTTTGCGGCTACTTTGGATGCAGGAGGCGTTAAAGAGATGGAGATTGATCCCGAGGCTTACGGCTTTACCTTGGCACCTTCAGAGAGTATTGCTGGTGGTACCGCCATTGATAATGCTGCTATTGTCAAAGGTGTGCTTAATGGTTCAATAAGCGGTCCAAAACGCGATGTCGTCGTGCTTAATGCTGCTGCAGCATTGTGGGTTGATGGAAAGGCTAGAGATATTCAAGAAGGTGTTGAGATAGCAAACGCGACGATTGACAGTGGTGCGACTGGTCTGCAGATCGATAAAATCGCAAAAATCTCACAACAGTTGGCCTAATCTTTGGAACTTTGTAGACCCATAGAAAAGATTGGTGAAGTTGTTAAAGAGTTGCACGCCCTTATTGATAATGGGATTGTGATATTGCAAGGGGATCTTGCAGCAGGTAAAACCACACTGGTACAAGCTCTTGCTCAAAGTTTTGGTGTGAAAGAGGCCGTAACCTCTCCAACCTTTTCACTGCAGCAAAATTATGGCGAACGCCTGTTTCATTATGATATTTACAATCATGGCTTGGATCAGTTTATGAGTCTGGGTCTGTTTGAGGAGCTTGAAAAAGAGGGTTTGCATCTCATAGAGTGGGGTGATGACCGCCTAGTAGAGCTTTTAAGCCAGGCAGGTTTTGAAGTTGTTAAAGTAACCATAAAAAAAGAGCGTGATCAACGTTGTTATAAGATCACAAAAGTAGGGTAAGATGCATACATTAGAAGCAAAACATTTGGTCAAAACGATTAAATCAACACAGATTGTCAAAGATATGTCTCTGACTGTTAACAGCGGAGAAGTTGTTGGGCTATTAGGCCCCAACGGAGCAGGTAAAACTACCACTTTTTATATGATTTGCGGCTTGGTTGAAGCTACAGGCGGTGAAGTATTTTTTGATGGAGAAAATGTATCCAAACTTCCTTTGCACCAACGGGCGAAAAAAGGGATAGGGTATCTGCCGCAAGAGTCCAGTATCTTTAAAGAGCTTACGGTTGAAGAGAATCTGATGCTTGCCGCAGAGGTGGTTATCAAAGATAAAAAAGAGCAGGAAGCCCGCGTGGAAGAGCTTTTGGAGCTTTTTAATATTGAACCAATTAGAGACCGTAAAGGTGTGAGTCTTTCAGGTGGTGAGCGTCGTCGAGCCGAAATTGCCAGAGCCCTAGTAAATGCTCCTAAATTTTTGCTGCTTGATGAACCTTTTGCAGGGGTTGACCCCATCGCAGTTAAAGATATTCAAACGATTATCGGTGAGTTAATTACCATAGATATCGGTGTGCTGATAACCGATCATAATGTTCGTGAAACACTTGACGTATGTGATAGAGCCTATGTTATTAAATCAGGAGAACTTTTAGCACAAGGCACCAGTGATGAGATCGGTTCCAATGAGCTTGTGCGTACACACTATTTAGGTGAAAGCTTTAAGCTGTAAAGGTTAAAACACTTGGCAATCAAATTACGTCAGTCGGTTGAAACAAAACAGAAACTCTCTTCTACACTGCGTAATTGGCTGCCTATTTTACATGCCAGCTTGGGAGACCTTGAAGAATCCATTGCCCCTATGTTGGATGGCAACATGGTGGCAGAAGTCAAATCAGGTTTTGAAAAAAACAGTGACAATCGTGATGTTAAAAAAATGCTTGGCGGTAAGATTCAAAAAAACAGTCAGTCAGAACATATTGAAGCACTGACGATTGAGGATAAGTCGCTTTATGATGTTTTGTATGAACAGATAACAGACACTTTATTTCCTACACCTAAGGCTGTTTTAGTTGCTCACAAAGTGATCGAGGGGCTTAACAGTGATGGTTATTATGACGGGGATGTAGTTAAAGATGCCAGTGATATAGATGTGAGTGAAACGTATTTTGAATCGATTCGAGAACGCTTTGCTTACCTTGATCCGGTCGGTGTTGCAGCCAAAGATTATAAAGAGAGCTTTCAGTTTCAACTGCTGCAGTCAGATATTGATGGGGATTATTATGATCTGGCCTCCAAGATGATCGATAATTTAGAGAATCTAGCCCAGTTTACGAAACAAAAGGGTTATGAAGAGGCATTGCAAACGATCCAAAGTTTTGTCAATCCTCCTGCTATGGAGTACTTTGAAAAAGATTTAGAAGTGATTCCAGATCTTTTTATCTTAAGTAATGAGACGGGAGAGATTGAGGTGACACTCAATGACCAGTTTTATCCTAAAATCACTATCGATGATTCCTATGGCGTGGAACACCCTTTAATTACAGAAAAAATCAAAGAGGCTAAAGGTCTTGTAGATGCTTTGGATATGCGAAAAGCGACACTGTACAAAGTAGGGTTGATGATCGTGGAGTATCAGTACGCCTTTTTTACAGGTGGCGATATGATGCCGATGACGCTTAAGACCTTAGCTGATGAATTTGGGCATAACCCTTCAACCATTTCACGTGCCATTGCTAATAAGTATATCTCTTGTGATCGGGGAGTTATTCCGATGAAAAACTTCTTTACCACAGCACTCGATGATGATGTCAGTAATGATGCGGTCAAAAAATTTATTTTAACCCTGATTAAAGAGGAAGATCACAAAAAACCGCTTTCTGATATGAAACTGCTTTCACAGGTTCAAGAAAAGTTTAAAATTAAGATGGTGCGGCGTACTATTGCCAAATATAGAAAGCAGCTCAGTATCGCCGGATCCAGTGAACGCAAAAAACTCTACCTTATCAGTGACGTCTAGGTCTTAAACATTGACAAAAAAAGCAGTCAAAGAGCTTTTGGATACAGAAGTCTCGAAGCGAAACAAACTTAGCGAGCTTTCCCCTGAAACACCTGACCCTTTAATGATCGCTCGTTTGCATAAAGATGAACGTATTGCTTTGATCTGTGCTTTGTTTGC
>JBFHUP010000198.1:0-4170 GCA_041589975.1 Sulfurimonadaceae bacterium
CAGTGAGTTTTTTGAACGTTTTTCGCACTGTATCGAAAACTTTAAAGAGATCATGGATCATAATTTAATGAAAGATGTCTCATTTGAGTATGCACAAGATCACTATATCTGGAATATCCGCATGAACAGTATCTATTTTATCAATCACCCGGATCAATGCAGTCAAGAAAATATCGAAAAAAGTTTTAATATCTATTGGGCAGGGATAAAAAATGAACAAGCATAAAAAATATCAAGGAGATATGATGAAACGCGTTATGATGATAGTTTTAACCATGACACTGTCGCTTTTTGCAGCCGAAGAGAAAAAAGCTCCCCGACCTTCATTGGTGGTTACAGCTCCTGTTGTCAAAGGGAGTGTCAATCCTCTACAGACCTATGTCGGAACGCTTTATTATGATAAAAAAAGTGATTTGGCATCAGAGTTTTCGGGTCTGGTGGATGAGCTCTTTTTAAAAGAGGGTCAGCATGTGCGTCAGGGGGAAGTGCTGGTACGTTTAGATAGCAAGGTTTTGGCATTAAATATCGCTGCAAAAGAGGCAGGTGTGAAAGCTTTGCAAGCCGATGTGACACGCCAGGAGCGTGACTTAGAGCGTACCAAAGTGTTGTTTGAACGTCACAGTATCTCTCAAAGCAGTTATGATCAGGTCTTTTATGCCTATGAAAAAGTTCAAGCTGAGCTTATGGGCTTAAAAAATCAACTCAAAGCAATGCAGACTCAGGCACAAAAGATGCAGATACGTGCTCCTTTTGACGGCATTGTGAGTAGTCGCAGTGTGGAAGTTGGAGAGTGGGTCGGACAGGGTTCACCTATCGGAACACTCATAGCAAGCAACTCTTTGGAGGTACGTCTCAATATTCCGACGACCCAGCTAGAAACTTTAAGCAGTTATAAAAGCTTTAAAGCCACCGTTGATGGCAAAGAAGTGCAGGTGGAACTCAAAAGCATCGTACCGGTTGCGGATGTATCGACACGGACCTTTCCTGTAGAGATGCAAATCAAACAAAGTGATGGATTGATTGAGGGGATGCGAATTGATGTACAGGTACCGCTTTTAAAAGAGCAAAACTCATTGATGGTTCCTCGTGATGCCGTTATTAAAAGGTTTGGACAGACAGTGGTCTTTGTTAATAAAAACGGCACCGCTATGATGATGCCTGTAGAGGTCATCGGATATAAGAAGAATCAAGCGGCTATTGTCGCTAAAGGTTTGCAAGAGAATATGAAAGTGGTCATAAAGGGTAACGAACGCATCTTTCCAAATATGCCTATCGTTGAAAAGGCTCACTGATGAATATCATTGACACTTCGATTAAAAACCCGGTGAGTGTTGTTGTCGGAGTCGTACTTATTCTTATGTTTGGTCTGGTGGCTTTGGTCGGTTTACCCTATAAGCTGACACCCAATGTCGTGCAGCCTGAGATAGCTGTTACGACTATTTGGCCGGGAGCAACACCCAGTGAAGTTGAACGTGATATTATTGATAAGCAAGAAGAGCAGCTCAAATCCACACCCGATCTTGTAGATTACGAATCTACGGCATCGGATAATATGGCTCAAATTACACTCACTTTTGAAGTGGGTACAGATATGAATAAGGCCCTTTTAGAGGTATCTAACAAACTCAATCAGGTAAGCCGTTATCCTGAAAATGTAGAAAGACCCATCATCGCTTCAGCCGGAGCCAACGCGTCGCCTATTATTTGGATGGGCTTTATTGCCAATAAAGGCAATACAAGAGATATTGATACCTATAAAACCTATTTGGAAAACAATATCAAAGAGAAGATCGAAAGGGTTAAAGGGGTAGCAAGTATCTTTATCCCAGGCGGGACCTATGAACAGCTTCATATCAGGATCGATCCGCAACGCTTGGCCTCATACGGCATGACCATAGAGAGCGTAGCTGCAGCTGTAACTTCTGAGAACAAAGATACGGCGGCAGGTACGGTGGATGTAGATAGACGGACCTATCGTATCAGAACGACTGCCCGTTTTACATCGATTGAATCTTTGGAGAAGTTGGTACTTTTTCATGACGGCATAAGAAGCATCTCATTATCAGATGTGGCTGTGGTTGAAAAGGGGTATGAAAAAGTTAACGAAAACGTATTGGTGGCCGATCACCGTGGCATCTCAAAAGCTTTGATTTACGGTATCAGAGTAGATCCTGGGGCCAATGTAGTGGATACGACCAATCGTGTCGAAGCCGTGGTAAAACACCTAAATAAGGAGATATTACCAGCTCAACAGATTCGTCTGGAGTGGTTTTATGACCAGCGTGGTTATATCCAAGGAGCGATTGATCTGGTCCAGCAAAATATTCTCATCGGGGGTATCTTAGCTGTTGTGGTTTTGATGCTTTTTTTACGTTCACTTGCAACAACAACGGTGGTAGCTTTTGCGATTCCTATTAGTATCATCTCTACTTTTATTGTGTTGCAGGCCATGGATCGCAGTCTCAATACCATCTCTTTGGCAGGGATCTCTTTTGCTGTTGGTATGCTGCTTGATAGTGCCATTGTGGTGCTTGAAAATATAGATCGTCACAGAAAAATGGGTAAACGCTTTTTTCAAGCAGCCCATGATGGCACGATGGAGGTTTGGGGAGCATTGATCGCTTCGGCACTCACGACTATTGCTGTGTTTTTACCTGTTATTTTTTTAGAGTCAGAGGCGGGACAGCTTTTTAAAGATATTGCGATTGCGGTTACGGCAGCGATCTCATTTTCGCTTTTTGTTTCCATATCTGTCATCCCGATGTTGTGGACACAGATCATGAAGTTCACATCCAAAGAGCATCAGCTTAGTGATGAAGCCTTGTTACAACAGCATAAGCATGAATCACTTTTGGTCACTTTGGGAGGGAAAGTTAATGCTTTTTTTATGGGAGTGGTTCATTGGAGTCTTAAAAGAGGCCGTAATCAATTACTGATCATTGTCTCTATGGGGATCGCTTCGGCAGTAACAATTTGGGCCCTGTTTCCAAAAATGGAGTATTTGCCTCAAGGGAATCAAAACTTGGTCCTAAATATCCTTATCCCGCCTCCGGGTCTTTCGGAAAAGGAGTCCAAAGCTATCGGATATGATCTGTACGGTTTTATGAAAAAACATTTTCAACCCCAAGAACATGAAGGGATTGCCCCCATTAAACGTACCTTTTTTGTCTCAAGCGGGGATTTTATCATCCAAGGCATGATCTCTCAGCAGGAGCAAAGAGCAGGAGAGTATATACGCTTTATGATGCCGCTTGTGAACAGTTTTCCGGGTATTTTTGGTATCAGTTTGCAACGCGGTGTCTTTGAACAGGGTATCGGAGAGGGACGTAATATCGATATAGATATCAGCGGAGAAAATATCGAAGCCTTAGCCAATGTCGGCGGGATGCTTTTTGGAACACTGATGCAAAAGATGCAAGGAGCTCAGGTACGTCCTGTTCCTTCTATCGAACTTTTGTTTCCCGAAGCCCGTCTGATTCCTGACCGCAATGCTTTAGTCTTGGCAGGCTTAACCAGCAGCCGTTTTGGTTTTGCAGCCGATGTACTGTTGGATGGAAGAAAGATAAGCGAGTATGTAGAGGAGGGTAAAAAATCGATCGATATTATCTTAAAGTCCAGTGACGATAGGATCGATTCACCTGAAGCTTTGTACCGTACCCAGGTGGCTACACCTAAAAACGGTTTGGTTCCGATGTCAGAACTGGCGGCACTGGTTCACACGACGGGCATCACCAAGATACGTCATGTTGCCGGAAAGCGAACGATTACTTTGCAGGTGACACCTCCTGTTACGATGACACTTGAGGAGGCTGTAGAGCTTTTAGATAAAGGGATTTTGGATGGTATGCGAAAAAACGGAGCCTTTAAAGGTGTGGATGTGAAATTAGCCGGAAAAGCAGATAAGCTGGCTGAAACTGTGGGCTCGATGAAGTGGAACCTGCTTTTTGCCTTAGCTATTATCTATCTTTTGATGAGTGCTTTGTTTGGCAACTTTATCTATCCTTTGGTTATTATGTTTACCGTACCTTTAGCTGCTGCGGGCGGTTTTATCGGCTTGGGTATCACCAATAGTTTTATAGCTCCGCAGCCTTTGGATATCTTGACTATGCTTGGATTTATTATCTTAATCGGTATCGTGGTTAATAATGCCATTTTGATCGTACATCAGTC
>JBFHUP010000199.1:0-4147 GCA_041589975.1 Sulfurimonadaceae bacterium
CCCAATAAAGAGAGTTTTTTTCTTAATGGTTTGAACTTTGAACTAAAGGAGAAAAGGGATCTTAAAGTAGGTAAAATCTTCGGATATTACCCCGAAGGACAAAACCAAAAAAACTGGTCACATTCTCTTCACCTCCAAGTAATACCCAAAATCAAACAAATCAATTCACCTAATGACTATGCCAAACTATTAATTAAAGGTTTAACGTCTAAAAACAAATCTGCAAAATTCAACTATAACTACAATAAAACAAGTAACATGGCCTATGTTGAATTTGACATTATTAATGCAAAACGAAAAACCATTCATCAAAAGAACATTTTTTATATCTATGAGAATAGTGATTTAAAACTGTTTGAGTCTATTCGCTATGTTTATTACTTCGATATTAGTAGCCTAACTAAAAACAATGCCGTACAATTCATCAAGGATCTTAAAGAAAAAAGAGACCTCATACTAAAAGAACTAAAACTATTAAATCTGTATATTAAAAAATATGAATCAATCATCTAGCAGGAGCTTTCATGAAATACTTTTGTATATTAATTTTACTTGTCAGTTTTCTTAATGCCTACGATTATAAAAAAGTCGGTGATTTTAAGACATCACAACAAGCAGGTTCTTGGTCATCTTTTTTGAATGATTTTAAAACATATAAAAAAGAGTGTGTGGCCAACACCTATGGAGGCTCTCAAGGAATTGGCTGTTTTATCGAGTCTCAATTATGGGATCGTGAACTCAACATCATCTATAAAAAGCTTTATAAGTCATTATCATCCGAAGAACAAAAACTCTTAAAATCTTCGCAGTTGTCATGGATTCAAACGAGAGATAAAACATTTGAATTCCAGTCAAAGCTATTTGACAAAAAATATCCAGGTATGGGTACTATGTATTCCCTAATGCGAGCTGCGAAAGCAGATGAATTGTCTAGTTTTTTTATCAAATCGAGAGTCATGTTATTAGAGAAATGGCTTTTACTGAAAGACTTAAATTAAAAGTGAAGCCAAAATGAATTACTAAAGATGTTTGTATCTCTCATATAGTTCATGCGTTACCTTATAAAAAATCAAAATATCTCGCAGCCACATAATCGCTATAAACTAAAAACTAAACCATCGACCCCAAAATATTCTCATCTTCAATACGTGATTCGGGATGTTTTTTCATCTCAGCTAAGATCTGATTGAGTCGATTGAGTACAATGGTAGGTGTTTGGGTCTCATCAAAAGAGGACATCGCCATATAGGAACTCTGATCATTAAAGTGTTTATCCAGATTGTGAATTAAATTTTGACACGCTTTAAAAGCACCCTGCTCTTTGGAGTAGGCATAATTGATAAAGTAGTGGTGTTCATCGATGGTATAAATACCGTCTGATGCTCGTATATATTGACTCAGCTCCGTTATGGACAAAGGCTTGTCATGATACAAGATCGCAAAAATGGAAGTGATACTATATCTTTTGTAGGCTGCACACGCTTTTTTGATCTCTATAAGCAGTCGATCTTTTACCTCTTGCGTCATTTTTTACCTTTGTAGATGCAGTTTAAAAGGCCGAAACAGCCAATATTTAGGAGCTCTAAGCACTTTTCATACCATGGATGATGCACTTTTACAAAATCAGATATAAAAGCTTTTTTCAATGCCCCTCTAATCTTTCTTAGGCTACAATCCCGTAACTATTTACCAAGGAGAGCCCAATGTCTAAGCAAATCATTCTTGACCTTACTAAGGAGGAGCTCTCCAAAGCGATCAAACCCGCTTTTCGTGCCAAGCAGATCTTTAATTGGATCTACACCCAATATGTCGACAGTTTCGATGCGATGCAAAACCTGCCTAAGACGATGCGGGCAGAGCTGGATGACAAGTACATCATCAATCCCTTAAAGATCGCCAATAAAGAGGAGAGTTCTGACGGAACCATCAAATACCTTTTTGAACTGCCTGACGGCAAGACGATGGAGTCGGTACTGCTTCGCATGAAAAAAGAGGAGCGTGATGAGAGTGGCAATCTCGTACATCATGCCAAATATACGGTCTGTGTCTCAACACAAGTAGGCTGTAAAGTGGGCTGCAGTTTTTGTCTGACAGCCAAAGGGGGCTTTGTCAGGGACCTAACACCCGGCGAGATCGTAGCTCAGGTGCTGCAGATCAAAAAAGATAACGATATAGCCGCTGAAAGACGTATGAATATCGTCTATATGGGTATGGGTGAACCTTTGGATAATCTCGATAATCTGACCAAAGCGATCAAGATCTTTTCTGATGATGACGGCCTTGCGATCTCACCCAAACGTCAAACCGTGTCAACGAGCGGTCTGTCAACCAAGATCGATGCTCTGGGCAAACTTGATCTGGGTGTACATATCGCTATATCTTTACATGCCGTGGATGATGATCTAAGGACCGAACTGATTCCAATGAATAAAGCCTATAATATTCAATCTATTATCGATGCGGTCAAACGTTTTCCCATTGATACCCGCAAACGTGTGATGTTTGAATACTTGGTCATCAAAGATGTCAATGATGATATCGCCTCAGCCAAAAAAATGATCAAACTGCTTAGCGGTATCAAGGCCAAGGTCAATCTTATCTACTTTAACCCCTTTCCGGGTGTCGATTACAAACGCCCAGAACCTCAAGACATGGAACGTTTTGCCCAATATCTGATCGATCATGGACTTTTAGCTACCATCCGCGAATCTAAAGGGATCGATATCTCTGCCGCCTGCGGACAGCTACGTGAAAAAGAGTTGCACACAAATTAGGCGATTGGCCCACTCTATTTCTTTTTTTATTGTGTATACTTTTTGTAAAGAATAGAAAAGGAAAATTATGACCACATTAGAATGGGCCATGCTTCTAACCGTTACAACTGCCGTATCCTACACTCTGGCACTCTTTATCAACAAAAAGCAAAAAGAGGCTCGGTAAAAGCATAAAGAAATCCTCTTATTTTGGTACATTTCCATCATTTTATTATAATCATAGCCGACAGAGATGCATCTAAGGCCTTAATGGCTCATATTTGCTCTATACGGCGTTTTTTGACTTCGCACGTGTTCTTTTATGACAAAAGCTTTTTTAGAGCCCTATAGCACTCTATAGACTTATTAATAGATCTTATTAAAATTATAGTGTATACTTTTATTAATGAGAAAAAATTTTACAAAGGGAAAAGATGACACTACTTGATTGGTCTATGGTTCTATTTATAACTGTCATTGTTACAACAGTCATGACACTTTTTATCAAAGAGCTTAAAAATGATGCTCAAGACAAAGAGTAAAATAATATATTTACAATATAATAATTATTAAAAATATTTATAATAGTATTTAAAAATTTCAGCTAATTTTTTGGAAACTTTAAGAGCAAATTTAGCTTCTTTCACATGTTGGTCTAACTTGTGAATAAGTTGATCAAATTTCAGCTAAATTTTTGGATTTCTTTAGAAAAAACTAAGATTTCCAAGAAACCGCATCAGAAGGGATCAGAAGAAGCTTTCAGCTTAAAATAAGAAATAAAATACCTATTTTTAGGAAGTATAAGGTATGTAACTAGTTGCATAATCTTTTTTAAAATTTGATATATTTCAAACTCATTCACTATTTGTCAACTTATTCACATCAAAGGATTTCAGCGGTGTTAAATCTCATTGATCGTAAGCTTACGCAGCTTAAACATATACTTCACGGATTCTTCTTAGCCATAGCTACAACGATAGCTGAACCGGCCACTATTTTACCTGTTATTATCAGTTTCTTCACAGGAAATCACTTCATTATTGGACTCTTCTCTTCCCTTATAAAAGGGGGAGCTATTTTGGTTCAAATTGTAGCCGCATTTGGTGCCCAATCCTATCCCAAGATGATGCCCTATCTCTATTTTGTTTTTGCTGCCCGATTTCTCTCTTGGTTTGCTATTGGATTAACACTGGTTTTTTTAGGACCCCACTACCCTACCCTGACTCTAATACTAATGGGTCTCTTCTTTTTGATCTTTTCTGTCGCTGCTGGCTTTGGAACGGTTTATTTTAACGAGATCATTGCCAAAGTTTTTACCCATAAGGTACGAGGACAAACAACCGCCATTCGTCAATTCTTTGCAGGTATCGGTGCGATTAGCAGTGGAGCCGTCG
>JBFHUP010000200.1:0-4140 GCA_041589975.1 Sulfurimonadaceae bacterium
ACCAAAGCGACTGTGTGGATACGCCTAGCCAATGTATCCATCTGGTATGAGTTGTGGCGATTACATAACGCCATGCCGATGAATATGGTACATCCGGATAAAAAATAGTATGAAGATCGTTATTATATGCAGTATGACTTTATCATTGAGCTATGCGACGCAGGCTTTTACCATTGATACTCTCAGAAGTTATGTTGATGAGAAAAATCTCTATCTAACCCAAGCCATGAGCCAAAATCGTATCGCCAAAAAAGAGCTTGAGTATGATCAAGGTGTTTTTGATACACAATTATCTGTTGAGTATGATGACAAGGACTATCCTACAACCAAAGGGAACTTTTATCAGGCAGGTATCATCAAACCGACCCAATCAGGTATTGATTTCTCTTTGGGCTTTCGTGAATCCGAAGGCTTGCAAGAGTACAACAACATCAAAACAGCCAAAGGCGGTGAGTTTATTTTTGGTGCCAAAATTCCTCTGGTAGCCTTTTTAAACAATATTGACAAACGACGTCTAAAAATGAATCTCTCCCAAAAAGATCTCTTAAAATCCTCTTTTTATTATAAAGAGGTAAGACGAAAATTTTATTTTAAACTGATGAGCACCTACTACACTCTGCTTTACAGCAAAGCAGTTGAATCACTGCATGAAGAGATTGTTCAGATGATGGAGCAAAGGGTGGCCTATTTGGACATTAAGGTCAACAAAGGGAACATTGCCCCGGTACAGCTTATTGAAGCCAAGCAGCAAGCTTTACATCTTAAGCAAGACCTTATTACAGCCCGACAAAGTTCCAGACTTTATTTCTTGGAGTTTTTGCAACACCTTAATATCGATGAAAATCAGTTTACAAACCAATACCACCTGCCTGAATTTCCTAAGGCGACACAACTTCCGCTAGATTTTGATGAGGCTTTACATAAGGCAATGTTAAGAAGACCGGATTTAAAGATGCTTAGTATCGAAAAAGAGAAACTTCTACTTAAAAATCAAGGTAATGAACTGGCTAAATACCCTCACTTTCAACTGAACATCAACGGAGTCTATGATGAACAGGAACAAAGCGGTGTCAAACTTTCACTGCAGATGAATTTTCCGATAGCCCGCACACAGTACAAAGCTCAAAAAGTGGCTCTTCAAGAGCGTATGAACGTGGTGGACAAACAAAAAGAGCTACAGCTTTTGGAGCTTAGAACTGACTTGCAGCGTGTTTTTGATGCTCTGCGTTATCTTACGCAAAATATCGAAAACTCTAAAGAGGAGATTACACTGCTTAAAGAGCTTCAAGATCTGGAGCGACGTAGATTTGAGTTAGGTTCAAGTACCCTGTTTTTACTCAACCAACGGGAAATGAGAACGGTTCAGGCTCGTATCAAACTGCTGGGGTATAAGCTTAAATACCACCTTCTGCATCAGACCTATGAACGGGTCACCAACGTGCAGTCAGCTCTGTAAAATTACTTTTTCATACCTTCAAGGTATTTTTCATAAGCCAAGTTTTGCAGTTTTTCCGACTTGGCGTCGACTTGCTGCTGCATCTCATTTTTATAATCAAAGACTCTTTTTCTGATCTCGCTATCCGAAGATCCGATAATCTGTGCCGCCAAGATACCTGCATTTTTAGCTCCGTTAATCGCCACTGTAGCGACAGGAACACCACCTGGCATCTGCACGATGGAAAGCAGTGAATCCATACCATCCAATGATGAGGATCTTACAGGCACCCCGATCACAGGTAACGGTGTCATAGAAGCCACCATTCCAGGCAGATGTGCTGCCCCTCCGGCTCCTGCGATGATTACTTTGATACCTCTGTCGGCAGCACTTTTGGCATAACTTACCAACTTTTCAGGTGTTCTGTGTGCGGAAACAATATCGACTTCAAATCCAATCCCAAAAGTCTCACACATCTGGGCTGCTGCACTCATAACAGGAAGATCCGAATCACTCCCCATAATTATTCCTACTACTGCTTGACTCATCGTGATTTACTCCCTTTGACTTTTAAAATATTTTTTGCTTTCATCGCTTTTTCCAAAGCTTTATCGATATCCTCGTCTAAAACTGTGATATGGCCCATCTTTCTAAACGGTTTGGTAAAACTTTTACCATAAAAATGAAACGAAAGCTCCGGAATCTCCAAAGCTTCATGAATACCTTCGATAAAAGGTTCACCCTCATATCCATCTTCACCCAAGATATTGACCATCACGGCAGGTGAGATGAGTTTGGTTGAACCTAGCGGCAGGTTGGTCACCGCTCTAATAATCTGCTCAAACTGTGATGTCGCACAGGCTTCTACTGTATAGTGACCGGAATTGTGCGGACGCGGGGCAATCTCATTGACCAAAATCTCTCCGCTATGGGTCAAAAAAAGTTCTACACCAAAGATCCCTACCCCATCCAAGGCTTTAATCGATGCTACGGATATCTCTACTGCTTTGTCTTCAATTGCTTTGGAGATACGGGCAGGAGCCATAACGATATCACAGATATGTGTACGGTCATCAAAAAGCATCTCAACCACAGGATAGCATTTAATCTCTCCCTGGCTGTTTCTAGCCACAATAATGGCCAACTCTTTATCGATATCTACAAGCTCTTCGATAAAAGATTCGGCCTTAATAGCCTCAGGTAGATCGGCTTCGCTTTTTAGCATCATAACACCCTTGCCGTCATACCCCTCTTTTTTACTCTTTTGAATCACCGGAAATCCAAAGCTTTTAAGATCCTCTTGACTCTGTACACTTTTATATTTCGGTACCGGTATGCCTTGTTCATCTAAAAGTTTCTTTTGTTCATACTTGTTTTGGATCAATTCAATAACATAGGGTGAAGGGTGGATATTGTGCCCGTTATCATAAAGCTCTTTTAAAATAGTAGTATCGACATGCTCTAACTCAAAAGTGGTCACATCCGTCTCCTGAACAAGCTGCTCAAGCATAGCACTGTCATGGAAACCGCCGATGATATGTTTATCTGAAACCTGAGCTGCAGGACAGTTAAACGTGGGATCTAAAATGGTCACATGAAAGCCCATTTTTTTAGCTTTTTGGGACATAATTTTGCCCAGCTGTCCACCGCCTATGATTCCCAATTTAAGATTGGAGTAGTTAAAGTTCTTATCCATGCCTTGCCACCATTGATTAATTGATCCTAAATCTATGCGTAACATTCTATCCAATCAACCATAAAGAAGAGCTATACCCGATCCAATTGTGCACAAATCCAAAGATATGTCAGGGTGACACATAACAGCTCTTTAAACCAAAGAGAGTGCATACTTTCACTATGAAACTGTATGAAGAGCACCTGCCCCGACCCGATGATAATGTCACACAAGCTAAACAAAGACTGCTGCAAGGTCTATGGATGATCGATACCCGCATCATTCCTGATAGAACCTTTTGCCGTTTTATTTACTTTTTTCCTCAAGAGTGTCAATTTGTGGTTTCAGCCCAACAACTGCACAAATACCTTATACTCAAAGTTGACCCCTTTAAGGAGATCGACCTGCTTAAGACCTTTGAGATCGTTTCGTATAAATACCCCTTTTCAACCCTTCTTGTCGGTACCTTTGTCAGTCGTCGATTGATTGGTGCCCACACTTTTTTAAAGATCGTCAGTCACCATCGGGAGTGGTTTTAGCCGCTTTATAAGCTATGGCCCACGCTTTAAATTTTTCAAATAATGTATTAAACTGATCATCATCATAAGAGCTGAAAAGATCCTCTTTTTTATGATCTTTATAATAAAAATATTTAACACTGTCACCATAATCCAAAAAACAATAACTCTGATCTTTCGGCGTTGTGTTAATCGAAAGCTCTTCTTTATCAAAACCTAATGCTTCTAATTCTGTTTGCAGCTGCGTTGCAGCTTTTTGACGATCTTCAGGTATCTCGTCGGCATCCCACTCATAATCAAACCCGCATCGTGACACAAATCCGCCAATCGTGTTTAAAATTGCCTCATCGATAAAGGCATCATTCCGCTCTTTTTGCGTCGGTGCTTCATGATAGTCATAGGCCGCTTCATCCACCATATCCCAAAAAAAGCGTTTGATGTGGCGAGCCGTTTGGGCATCTTTGATCTCCAGCTCTTTACTAAATATCTCATAGGCGAGTTCATCTTCAAGT
>JBFHUP010000201.1:0-4136 GCA_041589975.1 Sulfurimonadaceae bacterium
ATGATGGCGTTTATCTTTACATATGGTACTTTTGATCCAAATATCAAAGGTTTTGGTGGGCTTATTGCAACTAAAGTTGCAGGTATTGGTGAAGCTAGAACATTAGGTTACCAAGAGCATGGTGTAACAGGTTGGTTAACAGTATTTATCCGTGGTATGTTATGTAACTGGATGGTATCTATGGGTGTTGTTGGTGCAATGATCTCGACTACTGTATCAGGTAAGTTCTTAGCAATGTGGATGCCAATCATGCTGTTCTTCTTCATGGGCTTTGAGCACTCAATTGTTAATATGTTCCTTTTCCCATTCTCATTAATCATGGGTGGTGACTTTACAATCGGTGATTATCTACTATGGAATGAGGTTCCGGTTGCCTTAGGTAACTTAGTCGGTGGTTTAGCCTTTACTGGTCTGACTCTTTATGCGACACACGTAAAAACGGGTGCGAAAAGAGAGCTTTAATCACAATAGATACGATGCATGGGCAAAGCCCATACATCTACGCTAACGCTGAGTTTGCTTCAGCAGCAGGCTCACGCTCCTTTGGAGCTTAAAAATCTTTTATCATGGTCTAACATGATATATCTTCTTTAAAGTTCAGAGTCTGGATTTCAAAGAGGATATACCAAGAGGTAATATCTTTAATTATGTTTTAGGAGTTATAAATGACAAAAATCGAGATGACAGAAGCAATTATCCTTGCAAAAACGAGTAAGGGATTAAGCTGGGAAGAGATCGCAGAAAAAGTTGGTCTTGCACCTGTTTTTTTAACATCTGCTTGTTTAGGAACTAACAGTTTAAAGCCAGAGCCAGCTGCCAAGTTAGGTGAAGTTTTAGGATTGAGTGCTGATGTAGTCACGGCGATTGGTGAGTATCCGGTCAAGACTTGGGATTTTAGTATCCCACAAGACCCTTTCATCTACCGTTTTTATGAGATCACGGGTGTCTATGGTGAGACGATGAGACAGATCACTCAAGAAAAATTTGGTGACGGTATCATGTCAGCTATTGACTTTACGCTTGATATTGATAAGCAAGAAGATCCAAAAGGTGATCGCGTTGTGATCACAATGAATGGAAAGTTTTTACCATATAAAGCATGGTAAACTCTACGAAAGTAACTCTTTATAGAGTATACTTTTGTATCACAAAAAGTAGGGATCCATGGAAAACCAGTTAAAAGTATCGGTTGGTAGTTTCACATCTAAGGGACGAAAAGCGATCAATCAGGATTTTCATGATATCTGCATACCTTCTGAACCCCTCTTAACGACTAAGGGTGTTGCTGTAGCTCTTGCTGACGGTATCAGTAGTAGTGAAGTAAGCCAAATTGCAAGTAAGACCTCTGTTACTTCCTTTTTATTGGACTATTTCAGTACGCCTGAGACCTGGTCTGTCAAAAAATCTGTTCAGCGTGTTATGACGGCAACCAACTCATGGCTCTATTCACAAGGTCAAAAAAGCCCATTTCATTACGACAAAGATAAAGGGTATGTCTGTACTTTTTCCGCCATGATCCTGCGTTCAAGTACGGCATATATGTTTCATGTAGGGGACAGCCGAATCTATCGTCTTAGAGATGAGGTGATGGAGCAGTTGACCGATGACCACAGGTTATGGGTATCCTCTGCTAAAAGTTATCTCAACCGTGCTTTAGGCGTTGATCCTGAAGTCAAAATAGATTATAGAACCTATGACACCGAGGTTGGGGACTATTTTCTTTTTGCTACGGATGGCGTGTATGAATTTGTAGATGCTGAATTTATCATATCTACAATCAAAGAACACAAAAATGATCTGCAAAAAGCGGCAGATATTATTGGGAATCAAGCTTATGATAATGACAGTGATGACAATATCACGATTCAGATTGTAGGTATCGATACACTTCCAAGTAAAGAGGCCAAAGAGATCTATCAGCGTCTTGCCCAAAAGCCTTTAGCTCCGGTACTTGAAGTTAGAGATTTTTTTGAAGGTTTTGAGATTTTAAGGGAACTGCACAGCAGTCATAGAAGTCATGTCTATTTAGCCGTAGATCTTCAAACCCAGACGAAAGTGGTCTTAAAAGTCCCTTCGGTTGATATGCAGGATGATAAGGCAGCATTAGAACGGTTTCTTATGGAAGAGTGGATATCCAAACGTATCAGTTCTGAACATCTTTTACGCTCTTTTGAGATGCCTCGAAAACGCAATTATCACTATAATGTGACGGAGTTTATAGAGGGGCAGACACTCAGACAGTGGATGATAGATAACCCCAATCCTAAAATCGAAACCGTCAGAGAGATGGCTGAACAGATTGCCAAAGGTCTGCTAGCTCTGCACAGGCAAGATATGGTACATCAAGATATTCGACCTGAAAATATCATGATCGATAAACAAGGGACTTTAAAGATTATTGATTTCGGATCTGTCAGAGTTGAGGGAATAGTGGATATTAATGTTTTGATGGAGCATGACGAGATCCTGGGTACGGCTCAATATTCAGCTCCGGAATATTTTTTAGGATTTATCGGTACCAATCGATCTGATATCTACTCTTTGGCAGCGATAGTCTATGAGATGTTAAGCGGTGAAATGCCTTACGGCACTAAAGTGGCCCAAGCTAACAGCAGATCATTGCAGAAAAAACTGAAATATCGTTATTTGGACGCTACGGAATTGGGTATTCCTCTGTGGATTGATGAAGCTTTAAAGCGGGCCTTGCAACCCGATCCGCACTACAGATATGATACCTTGTCGGAATTTTTGTATGACCTTCGACATCCAAATCGTGACTTTTTAGCCCAAAAACGTCCACCGTTGATCGAACGTGACCCGGTCTTTTTTTGGAGAAGTTCGACCTTTGCACTCTTAGGGGTTTTACTTCTCGTTTTAATCAATCATTAGCAATAAGGCCTCTTTTAATGCCTTAAAATGGTCTCTGTGCACATTTTTGTGGTAAAATGCTCTTTATCATAAAAAAGAGTGTGATCCATGGAAAATTATAAGAGGCTCTCAGAGACACTTCATGAGAAGGTTGATAGGCTGATAGAAGCATATGAACATCTTAAAAGTGAAAACCAGATGTTACGAGATGAACTGCAAGTGACCAAACAGCGTCAGCAGGAGCAAGAGGCTTTGCTTTTGGACCAAGAGGGTAGTGCGGATATCAAAGAGGCAGAGATTGCTGCGATCATTGAAAAGCTTGAAGCAGCATTAGGGGCACACTAGATGGAGTCGAGAAAAGTTGAGTTGAAATTTGGTGGTTCAAGTTTTCATATCGATCTGGAAGCAGGTTTTGCGGCAGAACTAGAACCTGAGTTAGAGAAGCTTTTTAAATCCAACAGTAATAATGACATCAAAGATCTTCTACGGGCCTTTATCCAAAAGAGCCATGAGCTGTATGAACTTAAAAAGAGTGTGCAAAAAAATATTGATAAATTAGAGCAGTACTCCTAAATCATCTTCTATCTTCGATATAATTCCACTCATAATAACTCTCATGAATACAAAGAGGGGTGACAAAAGCATTTATGCATGTTTGTCTGACCGACTAAGTGCGGTTTACTGCACGCGAGCCCGCTGCTGAAGCGAACTCAGCGTTAGCGTAGTTTCACGAGCTTTGCTTGAGGAACGTATATATAGGATTTAAATGAAAAAAATATTAGCAGGTATTCAGACTTCCGGTGATCTTCATATTGGTAACTATTTTGGTTCGATTGAGAAGATGATCTCACTTCAAGATGAAGGTCAGGTCTATGCCTTTTTAGCCAATTACCATGCCATGACTTCAGTCAGTGACGGCCAGAGACTGGCCAAACTTACCATGCAAGCGGCCACAGACTTTTTAGCTTTGGGCATTGATCCTGAAAAAACGCGTTTTTGGGTACAGTCTGATGTGAAAGAGGTCTTAGAACTTTATTGGATTTTATCATCATTTACTTCTATGGGATTATTGGAACGGGCACACTCTTATAAAGATAAGGTAGCTAAAGGTATCGCAGCCAATCACTCTCTTTTTTCCTATCCCGTACTGATGGCTGCTGATATCTTACTTTTTGGTTCCGAATCGGTGCCTGTGGGTAAAGATCAGATTCAGCATATCGAGATGGCTCGAGATATTGCGATCAAGTTTAACAATGCTTATGGCGATA
>JBFHUP010000202.1:0-4113 GCA_041589975.1 Sulfurimonadaceae bacterium
GGCTGTTATAGGTATCTATGTAATACTCTTTGTCGTCCACCTTTTTCATAAAACCAAATTTCTTACGTGTAAACAGCGATATCATGGAAAAAGAGAAGAATGCTGTATAGATAGTAATGATTGTTAGAGCAAAGCGTAAGAAGAAGTGTTCAAAATGAAGATCAAAGTAGAGCAGGGTAAGGTCGGCAATATGCAAAACTAAGAAACTGATATTGATAAAATGAAAAAAGCTGTAACCAAAGCTGTCAGGTGATTTTTTGATAACATGTTCAAAAATAGGTCGTGCAAAAAAGAGTAAAAAGAAGTTAAATACCAATAAAGCAATATGAACAGCAAGTTCTGCGGTGGTGAAATTAAAATGAGAAATAAAGGCTTCCATTGGTAAGACTTTTACATATTGGAGCGATAGGCTTCAATACTTGCTTTTTCTTTGTAGGATTGCAAAGGGTCCGAAGTTTTAGAGCGATCTATTTGCATATAGGCATCAAGCTCTTGTTGATTATCTTGTAAAATAGATTCAAATCCATCTTGGTCAATATTTTGTTTATTTATAAAGGTGTCAAGTAGCAGGTGGCTGTTGCCTAAAACGACAAGGTATTGTCGATGATTGACTTCCATTAACACAACTTTATTGACGTTGTCCAGGGGCTTTTGAAACAGAATATTGAAGTTGTCAAAAGGTGCTGGCTGGCTTTTAAAAAGCCAACCGCTGCCGCTGCTGTTCTTCTCTACTTTGCGTTTAATGAAAAAGAGTAAAATAACTGCAAGGATTAAAACGGCTACAACGATTATATATCTGTCATTGGCGATAGGAGCTGTTTTGGTTTGAATGGCTGTTGGAGATTTTACTGCCGCTTCAACACTGCTTGTTGCAGAGGTTTGCGTGATGCTGCTTTTTGTAAAGCGTAGTCGTAAGCCATAGCTGTCAACTGTCTTAGAGACATTGAATTGGGTGTTTGGATGAAGGGTGAGAACTAAAGCTGTTCGTTTGTTTTGCGGGATAATGGAAAAAGATGAGATATATTGAGATGTAACACTTTTTTCAATCTGCTTGGTATAGTTGGCATTGTAAAGAAGCAGTGTGGTTTTATTTAAAGCCTCTTTTTGAGATATACGTCCATTGTAGGGTGTGTCAAAAGTTAAAAGCAGGTCGGTGCGGTCACTGCGATCATAAATTTTGTAACTTAAGATATTGGATGCAAAGAGTGAACTTGCAAGCAAAAGGGTTGTAAGAAGTAGTCTCATTTATGCTCTTTCGATAGATAGTAAATAACGCCTGTAGAGTCAAGAACTTCATTGATACGAATAGCCAGGTTTTTTTCATAAACCATAACCTCGCCTTTGCCAATAATCCGTCCGTTGACATAGGACTCTACACTTTCACCTGCAGGTTTGTTAAGATCAATAACTGAGCCTTTGTTTAATGCTAATATTTCGTTGAGTGTCAGTTCTGTTTGGCCCAGCTCTGCGATGAATTCAATTTCCATATCTTGCAAACCTTCATACTCCATCCACATGAGACGTTTTTGTTCGGCAAGTTCTTCATCATGGATATCATTTGGCATGTCTGGAGGAACCTTTAGTGAAATGCGATGCCTAGCATCATTTTGTTATCAATGGAAAAAGCACGATATGTTCCATTATTTGGGATTTTGGTCGCTTTTCCAATATAGTGGGGCAAACCAATATCAAAGGCGTTGTCAGAAATGGTTTTAGCACTTCCTGCAATAAGGTTGGTTGTCTCTCCTATAAGATCTTCAATGGCTTCTTGGTCTTCACTTGGCTCACCTAAGAGTGCTTCGGAAACCAATTGTATAAAGTCGTTTGTATAATAAAAATAGGCTGCCTTTGATTCTCCATTGCTTATTAAATCGATATTGGCGTGAAAAAACTCTTGTGAGTCTGTGGCACCGGCTTCAGACGAGGTAAGACTGAGTTGATGTTGAACAAAGTTATGCGTTGCCTGTGATAAAACATCGATCATACTGTTTCCTTTGTAAAAAAAGTGTGCTCTATAGAAATATTATAAACAAAATAGATAAAGCTACCCTAAAGTAAGGATCAAATTGATATACTTTTTCTTTTAATGAGGGGAAAGTGTGGAAATATTGATCGTAGCGGGTTTAGGGGTAGGTTTTGTAGCCGGTTTTTTTGGTGTCGGCGGGGGAACTGTTTTAGTGCCAATTCTACTCTTTATAGGATATCCCATCCAGCAGGCTGTTGGAATGACGGTGGTTCAGATGTTCATATCCTCAACGGTGGGTACTTTTTTAAATCACAAAAAACAAAAGCTTGATTTGGCTACTTTGAGCTTTTTGGGCTTGGGCGGTTTGGCCGGAGGTTTTTTGAGTCCTTATGTAGTGCTTCACACAAGTACGGCTTTTTTAGAAACACTTTTTTTCCTTTTTATTCTTTTTGCCATTATTAAGTTTTGGTTTACACCGCATGTGGGGACCAAGCATTTTGAAGAGTCTAGAAAGCTTTTTTTCTTTGTTGGCTTTTGTATTGCCCTGCCATCTACCTCGGTTGGTCTAGGCGGTGCGGTTGTACTAACCCCGTTTTTACTTGCTTTTATGGGCTATGATATAAAAAAAGCAACATCGGCATCCCTCTTTTTTGTACTCTTTTCATCTTTGGCGGGAACTATTTCATGGATTCTCTCAGGAGAGCTGCTTTACAAAGAGGGTTTGATTTTAGGGCTTTCTTCGATTTTAGGGGTTTGGCTTGGAATTTTTATGAAGCATAAAGTGAGCGGTGAGTTACTGCGATTGCTTTTATTGTTTTTATATATTGTGATTTTTACTTATATTAGCAACAAGTTGTTTTTGAGCTAGTTTAGTAAAGTTTTTTGAGATTGAATGAAGTTGGATAAGTGAAACGTTGTAATTTGATGTGTAGATAGCGGGCAGTGCCCGATATCGTATAAATTATAGATCTTTTTCGTGTTTTGCTAGGTAATCCGCAACACCGGCAGAATCAGCTTTCATACCTTCGTCACCTTTTTCCCAACCAGCAGGACATACTTCACCATGCTCATTTGTAAATTGCATAGTATCAACCATACGAAGCATCTCATCGATGTTACGTCCAAGTGGTAAATCATTAACTACAGCGTGACGCACTGTACCGTCAGTATCGATTAGGAATGATCCACGTAAAGCAACACCGCCATCAAGTAATACATCATACGCTTTAGAGATCTCTTTTGTTAAGTCTGCTACTAGTGGGTAACGAACTTGACCAATACCACCTTCGTTTACCGGAGTGTTTTTCCATGCAAAGTGAGAGAATTGAGAATCTACAGATACACCGATTACGTTAACACCACGAGATTTGAACTCATCTAAACGGTGATCAAAAGCGATAATTTCAGAAGGACATACGAAAGTGAAGTCTAGTGGATAGAAAAATAGTACTGTACCTTTTTCTCCAAAGTTTTTATATAGATTGAAATCGTCAACAATTTCGTTGTTTCCCATTACTGTAGTTGCTGTAAAGTCAGGTGCTTTATTCGTTACTAACATAGTGTTAATTCCTTGTATTTAATTTTGATGCAAAAGGTTAACATAAAAAGATTAAACAATCTTTTTGTATTTAAATTGAATCGAAAACTAGAGTTAGTTAACAGTAATATGGGCATTTATACATAAGTAAGATGTTCAAAACTACACATAATCTGATTCTGGAGGTCAATTTAAAATAATTTAGTTTTCTCTAATAATTAGTAAGATATAGTTCAAAGACAATATTAATAAAAAGGAAATATTATGGCAGTAATTATTGGAGATACTTGTATTAACTGTGCAGCATGTATTGACGAATGTCCAGTAGAGGCAATCGTTGACGAGGACGATAACCCGACAGGTGAGGAACTTTACTATGTTTATCCAGATAAATGTGTAGAGTGTGTTGATCACCATGATGAGCCAGCATGTGCTACAGCATGTCCAACTGAGGGATGTATTACTTGGGATATGAAATTCGCAGGTGATGATAAAGCGCACTTCAGTGGTTCAAATTATGTAGATGGTCTTGACTATGTTATGGAAAACCCGGATGCTGAAATGCCATTCCGTGAAGACATCTCTGATGAAGATCGTAAAAATCGCGAGA